>CAMNIW010000001.1 GCA_946540675.1 uncultured Clostridia bacterium
GACATCGTGAGATTATTACCTTCTAACTTCAAATTAAGTTCAAAATAATTATCGGCGTTATCCTTATCGGCAACTCGCATAACAATATTCGCGTCATTGGAAACGTACATTTCCGCAAGGAAGAAGTTGCAATCGCTCGCAGGAAGGGTTACGGGGTAATCGGTAAGAGTATAGGTAGAATTCGCAATGAGTTTTACCGTTTTAACCTCAAGAGTGCTTTCTCCCGCAGGATCTTCCGTTTGTTCCTCTTCGGATATTCTCCAATCTTTCGTATCGCCTAAATACCTTAAACCTATCTTAACGTCGGAATCGCTCGTGAAACTCACATAAACGGTTTCCGCCTCGAAGCCATCGAGACCGGTAAACGTATCGGGCTGATTAAAGCAACCTATCTTGCCGCTTTCGGGTTGGTATTCCCATTGTATTATCCAACCGGTAAACGTATCTTTGAGAATACCGGTACTATCCATATCGGACCAAAACGCAAGCGCGGCACTGCGGTTAAGGCTTCTCAACCCATCGGCTATGCGATAAGAGTAAGAAAGCGACCCCGCCTGAACATCCATAAGGAGTTCAAAGTAATTATCCTCGTCCTCGGTATCGGTTACCTTCATAGTTACGTTTGCGGGATTAGAAACGATCATTTCCGCAAGGAAGAACGTACTGTCATTGACGGGCAGAGCTATCGGATAGTCGGTAAGAGCAAAAGTTTCTCCGCTCTTAAGGTAAACGGTCTTCTTTTCGAGATGACTTTCTTCAAACGAATCGGTATCTCCGCCGGAAGAAGTTTTATCCCAGTTCATCGTGTCGCCGAAATATCTCAAACCGATTCTCACGTCGATATCGCTTGTAATGCTCATAGTGACGGTTTCCGCCTCGAACCCGTCGGTAGAAATGAATGAACTGCCAACGTTGAAGCAACCGATCCTGCCACTGCCACCGTCATACTGAAGTTGCCAGATATAACCGCTGAAAACGTCCTGCGTGGTGCCACCAGAAGCCATATCTTCCCAATAGGAGAGCAAGGTCGCCATTTCTTCGCTCTCTTCACCGTCGGCTATCTGATAGGAATATTCTATCATTCCGTCGGGTCCGTCTATTTCCTCGCCTTCCCTTTCGGCAGATCTCTTGCTTATTCTCGCTTTAAGAATAAAGTAATTATCCTCATCCTCGGTATCGGTTATTTTTATAGTAAGGTTGCACGGCCACGCGTCAATAAGCATTTCGGCAAGGAAGAAGTTGCAATCCGTGATAGGCAATTTTACAGGATAATCGGAAAGATAGAACGTTTCTCCCGCTTTGATGGATATGGTTTTGAGATTGAGTTCCGTTCTTTCAACGGGAACGTTTACGTGCTCTTCCGGTGGTTCATCCGTGCCGGAAGGATCTTCTACGGGCTCGGAAACGGGAGGTTTATCTTCACCAGCGCTTTTATCGTCTTTTTTACCACAACCCGTAACCAAACACAGTGCAGTCATGGTCAATAACAATATAAAAATAAAAATTAAGAAAAATTTATAAAATTTGTTTTTTAACATTTTTATTTCTCCTGATTATTAAACATTTAGTTTGGGGCAGAATCTGCCCCAAACTAAACGAAAGTTTTTTACGGTTTTAATTATTCCGTTCTCCAATCAAGAGTATCGCCGAAGTATCTTAAACCGATATTTACAGCAGCATCGCTCGTAAAACTCACTACTACTCCACTCGCTTCAAAACCATCGAGACCGATAAATGTATCAGGTACGTTAAACACCCCTATATTTCTGCTACTACCATTGAAAACCAACTGTATGGTCTTACCGGTAAAAACATCGGCAACGCTTCCGCCGCTGCCAACATTCTCGGCAGAAGCAAGAACCGTGGTACATTCTTTGCTCGCTTCGCCACCCGCTTTTTTGTAGGACATCGTGAGATTATTACCTTCTAACTTCAAATTAAGTTCAAAATAATTATCGGAATTATCCTTATCGGCAACTCGCATAACAATATTCGCGTTATTGGAAACGTACATTTCCGCAAGGAAGAAGTTGCAATCGGTCGCAGGAAGGGTTACGGGGTAATCGGTAAGAGTATAGGTTGCGCCCGCTTCAAGTTTAACGGTTTTAACTTCGAGCGTTCCTACGGGATCGGGAACTTCGGATTTGAGGTCATGATCCCAGTTGAGCGTATCGCCAAAGTATCTTAAACCTACTTTAACGTCAACGTCACTGGAAAGGCTTACAGTTACTTTTTCCGCAGAGAAACCGTCGGTGGAAACAAAAGAACTACCTACGTTGAAGCAACCTATCTTTTCGCTGCCGCCCTTATATTCCCACTGGATTATATAACCCGTAAAGGAATCCTGAGTTGTGCCGCCGGAAGCATAATCTTCCCAATAGGCGAGTATGGTAGCCATTTCTTCGCTCTCCTCACCGCCTGCTTTCTGATAGGTGAATTCCAGCATACCATCGGGTCCGTCTATTTCCTCGCCTTCTCTTTCGGCAACTCTCTTACTGACTTTCGCATTGATAACAAAATAGTTGTTTTCGTCAGCGACGTCGGTCACCTTCATGGTAAGATTGCAAGGCCATGAACTAACGAGCATTTCGGCAAAGAAGAAGTTGCAATCGGTCGTAGGAAGGGTTATTTCATAATCGCTCAGATTATAAGTTTCTCCGCCCTTGATACTTACGGTTTTCACGTTGAGACCGGTTGCTTCTACTTCATCGATATGCGTGGGAATTTCGGGTTCCGGATCTTCTTCGGATTTGAGGTCAAGATCCCAGTTGAGCGTATCGCCAAAGTATCTTAAACCTACTTTAACGTCAACGTCACTGGAAAGGCTTACAGTTACTTTTTCCGCAGAGAAACCGTCGGTGGAAACAAAAGAACTACCTACGTTGAAGCAACCTATCTTTTCGCTGCCGCCCTTATATTCCCACTGGATTATATAACCCGTAAAGGAATCCTGAGTTGTGCCGCCGGAAGCATAATCTTCCCAATAGGCGAGTATGGTAGCCATTTCTTCGCTCTCCTCACCGCCTGCTTTCTGATAGGTGAATTCCAGCATACCATCGGGTCCGTCTATTTCCTCGCCTTCTCTTTCGGCAACTCTCTTACTGACTTTCGCATTGATAACAAAATAGTTGTTTTCGTCAGCGACGTCGGTCACCTTCATGGTAAGATTGCAAGGCCATGAACTAACGAGCATTTCGGCAAAGAAGAAGTTGCAATCGGTCGTAGGAAGGGTTATTTCATAATCGCTCAGATTATAAGTTTCTCCGCCCTTGATACTTACGGTTTTCACGTTGAGACCGGTTGCTTCTACTTCATCGATATGCGTGGGGATTTCGGGTTTCGGATCTTCTTCGGAATTGCCACCCTCTTCGGAAGGGTTATCAGAAGTTTTGTCCCCAGAAGTATCGGATTGATGCGTGTTGCTTCCAGATTCGTCTTGGGTAGGTGCTTTATCGCAGCCTACGCCGAAACACATTACCATCACGACCATTACCGCGATAATAGCCAACAAAATTTTGTGTTTTGCCATATTTTCTCTCCCTTTTATTTTATTTTTAGCATATGCTAAACACCTTATTGAGCGGCATCTTTAACCGTGATACCGAAACGGTTTTTTATTTTATCAGCCCTTTACTCCGCCGATATTTACGGTGAACAATATTTTCTTTCTGAAAATAACGAACAGTGCTAAGATCGGTGCGACCACGAGCGTTGTGCCCGCCATATGAATGGGCGGATAAGCCAAACCTTCCGTACCGCTTATCGACATATAATATATGCCGTAAGAAAGCGTTACTTTGGTAGGCATATATAGATACGGTACCTGATAATCGTTCCATATGGAAATGAAATTAAGCAACGCCACAAGGAAGAACGTGGCGGACGCGAGCGGAAAAGCGATACGCGTCATCAATGTGAAGTGAGACGCCCCGTCTATCTCCGCCGCTTCGTAATAATCTTTCGGTATACCTTTGAACACCGCGTAATATACGAGATACCACATTCCGAGGAAACTCGCTTTCATAATAAACAGACCTATAAACTTATCGTATAAGTGCAGCCCGCGGAGTATCTGCATTTCGGATGATTGCGCGCCGACTATGGGCAAAGCCATCGTCACCACTACGAAATTATATATCACCGTACTCAATTTGCCGGGAAATCTACACGTCAAATACGCCACGAGCATCGGGGTTATCGCCGCCAAAAGTGACGAAACCGAAACGTAATACACAGAGTTGAACAGTTGCTGTTCAAAAGGTATCTCGTACATAAGTCCGTCCGCAGGATTATTTATAGGCACGCGGAAATTCCTGAACACTATATCATAGTTTTCAAACGTGAACGGGTGTGGTAAACCGAGAACGTTCAGCCTGAATTCATCAACGCTTTTGAGTGATGTGAGCAAAGCCCAGAACATAAGCAAAAGTATCGATAAACTATATAAGACAATGAACACCGTGACAAAAATATTGAACGCATTTATTTGTAATTTCTTTTTCATAAGTCACGTCTCCTTCGGCCCCACTTTTTCGAGTAATTTCTTTAAGCCGATCGTTAAGGGCACTATAACTATAGTCATAAGAACGCCGAGTGCGGAAAGATACGGGAAATCCGCCATCGTTTCTGCCTTCGATACTTCGGCATAAAAATAATACCCCATAGTCCACAATCTCGGTGGAGCGCTCCTTGAATAAAAACTGAACAAATTCATCTGATTAGTGAAAATTATAGCAAGCCCCGATATGATGAACACCACGAGCGTGGAATATATCCCCGGAAGCACTATATGCCATAATTCGCTCCGCCAATTAACGCCGTCTATCTTACCTGCGTCGAAAAGCGCGGGATCGATGCTCTTTATCGCGCCGGTAAACATTATTACCTGCGGACCGAATCCCGTCCACACGTTAAAGAAGAGTATAGTACCAAGCGTAGTATCGTAATTCGATAAAAGCCCCTCTACTTCCTTATGGAAAAATGTTTCCATTATCGCAGGATAAGCTCGTTCGCAGAAGTATTTATACATAATAACGAACGTTACCGTGGATACTATAGACGGTAAATACAACATTACCTGATAAAAGTTCGATCCGCGCGGTCCTTTACTTAAAAAGTATGCCACCATAACGGCTATCGGAAAGCCCAAAAGCCACAGCAGAGCAAACAGAAGCAAAGCGTTCTTTACCGCCGTATACACGATGGGTTGCGTTTTTATATCTTCAAACACTTTTTCGAAATTACTGAACCCCGCAAAAGAAAAAGAATTCGTGAAAATATCATATTTTCTCACAGAAAGAATAACGGAGTTAATATTAACGTAAACGTAAAACACAGCGACCTGCATTAAAGGTATAAACAACATCAAGTAATAAAACCAACGCTTTTTTAGGTGTTTTACAAATTTATCCGTAAGTTTCATAATAAACGAGCCTTTATAATTTATTTATTGAAATATTCTCCGTATTGCTGCGTCCACGATTCCGGCGAGATCCAGCCGCCTTCGAAATATTGACGTGCGGTAACACTTGTGCCCTTCATGGCGTCATAAGGCGTATTTTCCGTAGCACCGCCGATAACCGTATCGTAAAGGCCGGGATTCATATGTTTTTGGTTATATATGTCGATAATATTATCCGTATAAGGATACAAAACTCTCGCTCTTGATCTTATTTCAGCCACACTTTGTGCGTATTTGCAAAGGTCGGCGTATTCGCTATCGGTAAATTCGTACTTAACACCCCTGAACATTTTAGTTGTTCTCGTAAAAAGTTTGAGCATCTCGTCGGTATAGCAGAACTGGAGGAACAATTTCGCAAGTTTTTCGGTAGGTTTGCCCTTAAGGTCTGCGTTAAGGAAACCGAAAGTACGGAGTTCATCAAGCAGAACGGGCTGTCTGCCGTGTCCTTCCGTTACGGAGCCGCTCACCTGAACCGGCATAGGCATCCAGGCGAAGTCCCTATTCACAGCCGCTTCCTTATACTTCTTTTCTGAACGTTTAAACGCGTCACTTGCCTCGTTATACCAATAACAGCCGTCAACATACATCGCAATGGGATTGTTTTCGAGGTCGGAATAAATAAATTCGGTTTGTGCGTCGAGATGGGATAAAACGCCCGTCATCTTTTTTGACCAAGCCTTCTCATCTATAAGCGTGCGCATTATTTCGTATGCGTAATACATACCGTAATCCTGCATCATATAATAAGAATTGCTCATAGTTATGGTTTTCTTTTCGATGATAGGCGTGCCTTCGGAATTGAAACCGGTTATGATATTCGCACTTGTATCCACGTCGGTCGTTTTGGCTATCGTATCCTCGCCGTAACTGAAATTGAGCATAAACTCGTCATAACCGACCAAATTAGAATAAATTGCGGTTATTAGTTTGTTAGTCATAACGGTATAAGCACCGCTGGTTAAGATGGGCGTAACATTAAGCGCCTTCATCCTTTTAATAAGAGTAACGAATTCTTCCAGAGAGGAAGGAAGTCCGTCGTCGCTGGTATTCCTTACACCGTCCGGTCCGACGGTCTTTTGCGAGTCAACATTGGTCCAGCCGCCGCCCTCCGCAAAATACAATTCGTAATCTCTGAAAACTTTCCTGTCATAAGTTACGCCGGGCCAACTCTCGTAATTCGGCAAAGCGTAATAACCGCCCTTTACCGCTTTATAAGAATATTTCTGGTTTTCAACGAGTTTATCTTCGATAGAGCCTGTTTCCACGCCGTTCGTTATCTCCGAAAGGCTTTCGGTAACTATATCGGTTATATCGAGAAACTCTCCCCTCGTTATGAAATCGTGGAAGTTTACACCTTCGCTAAACGCTATATCGTAATTCGTTCCCTTTATGTTTCCGAGAGTGCTTTTACCGGGAGAAACCTTGATCTCAACGCCTTTTTTGCCTTCTTCAAAAGAGGTTTCGGCATATTTCGCTTCAAAGGCGTCCGCCGTTGCGTAAAGCCATTCCGTACCTACGCCGCCATTATAGTTAAAAACATATAACTGCGATTTATCTTTGTCGATCTCCTGCGTCGTGTGATTGCCGCCTCCGCTTCCGGTATTATTTTCGACAGGAATGTTACCTCTACAACCAACCGTCGAAAAAGACAACAAAAAAAACAGTAAGAGTGCCACAATCTTTTTTAAAAGTGTTTTCGTTTTACTCATTTTTTTATCCTCCATTTATTTTATCTTATCACAAGTTTTTCTACAAAACAACATCTAATATAGACAACTTTTTTCCGTTCTATGGCTACATATTACAACTTTTCGTGTTTTACAACGAGAGAGCCGTTTTTTACCGAAAGCCGCAAAATGCCGCTTTGATAAGGAACAGAAATCACGCAATCGAATCTTCTTTTTATATCGTGTATAATGGGTTCGTTACCGTCAAATCCGATAAAGCCGGTAAGGCAATATACTATCCATCTGCCGACTACCCCCATGAGACCGTGATTACAACTCGCTGTTTCGTAAGTATTCTCCCAAAGCGTTCCCGTACGCTCCGCCATAGGCAAAAAACAGCCAATTATTTCATTTAACATAAGGTCGATTTTGCTTTCAGCCATAAGTATTTCTTCGCGCAATAAAATACCCACCACTATATTCGGCTTATCCAAACCGAAAATATCTCTCCTATTAAGCAGCGATAATTCGTTTAAGATGTAATTACGGTAATCGCGGAAACGTTCCCCTTCAGCTATTCCAAAATAAATTGCGAAATATTGACAAACTTCAGTATGATGCCCTTTCGAGATCAAACTGCCGTTTTCTCGCAAGCGGTTATCCTCAAAAACCTCTCCGTTAAACGATTGTTCTATGATAGTTTGCTTAATTTTTTCCGCTTTAATAATCAGTTCGTCGTCCCCAGTAAATTTTCCGAAATTTTTTATAACCGCGTAATAAAGCATATTTACGGGGTAATTTACACCTTTAACGTAATCCGGATCGTTTGCCTTGCTCCACTCTATAAAAACCACGCCGTCGGATATACTCTCGCCGCCTAAATTTTCCAGCAGCCCGTATTCGTTTTCAAACGGCATAAAATAACCGAGCAATCCGCGGATCTTATCCGTCGCAGGTTCTTTTAATTCCTTATCGTTCGTTTCTTTGAGATAACGCAGGGTTTCCAATGCGAACCAAAGCGCACAGGTAGGCATATACATTTTGTTGTAATGTTCGGAAGGATAACTCATAGGCAACATACCATTAGGTATATAATCAAACTTTTTTTCGCTGACGATATTCTCGATAAAATTGCGTTCAGTTGACCGATTGCCCGTAAATAAATTCTCGGCGAGCGAAGTGAAATAACTATCGTTGATCCAGCCTGCGCGCTCTCTTGCCGGACAATCCATAAATATATCGTAAGCGTTTTGCGCATAACTGTTCTGCGCCGCAGATAATATCTTTTCGAGCCGTTTATCCGCTATTTCGTACTTAAGCGAGTAAGCCCCGGTGTTCTCGAATTTAATTACGCGGACGCAGGCTACGCTTATCCCGCCGCATACCGTAACGATTTTTATATAGCGCATATCGTAAGGTTCAAACGATATGAAATCGTAATCCCCCATTTCAGCCGTTATTTTGATAACGTTTGCCGATTGCATACGGTTATACGAAATGTTCATCACTCCGTTCCCGCCGTTTTCGCTCCAATCTATTTCATCGAAAATAATGTATATTTCGCTTCGTTCGAACACACGGAATTTAATATTTATAAACCCAGCGTAAATCCTGCCGAGATCGTAAACGCCGTAATCGCCCTCGCAGAAGTTTCCTCCTTTATCTCCGTTTTTTTCATAACGAAAACTGCTCACCGTATCAGTAACTTTATCTTCGAGTTCTCCGTAAGCGAACCCTTCCAATTCAACGGGAACGAGATAGACGGCGGGCGGCATCCATATTTCGGCAGTTTCGTCCTTTTTCACCTTTCCCCTTTCCGCAAGCATTCCTTCCGGTGAAAAAAGAAGCGGAAAATGCGGCACGCCCCTTGCTTTAACTTCTGAACAAACCGCCTTTTTCAGAGATAAAACGGGATAATCGGCAGTTTTTCCGAGATAGAATTCCGCACGCGGTTTAACGAAACGATAAACTTCTATCATAGGGCGTTGATAACTGTAACGTTGCACTTTTTGCAATCTGTCCGTCATTCTGTAACATGTAAAATCAAAAGATGAATACTTTAACTCTCCGTCGATAAAAACGAGTGCGGAAATAAAAGGCGGCTTTTTTACGCAATGCAGGCTGTTCACGCCGTAACAAACTTCTTCAGCAAGCAAAAAATTTTCCTTGCGATCGACGGTGAAATCGTATTCGTCGAAGCGTTCAAAAGCCTTTGCTGAACGCGCCGGTCCGTATCCTTTTAATTCCCCGTTAAAAAACAGACGATATGTATCCGAGGCAATAACCATTACCTTTATTTTACTTTCTTCTGCACAAACGAAATGCAATCCGAACGAATACGTTACATTCTTTTCGTTGACATCCGTATTCGCCCATACCGCGCTTTCTTTCAATAGTTTCAATTGTTTCTCAATCATTTTCCTTATCCAAGGTGATTTCCACATTCCTGCCGTTATTAAGGCGTGATTCTTCCGCAGCGAAAGCCATTACATGACTTTCAACGGAAACGTCTATATAAGTTATGCTTTTCACCTTTTCTCCGTTGAGCGTTTTCCATATATCGTTCATCATCGCCTGGTCTGCGCCGCTATGACCGCCAACGGTAAAATCGTTCTCCCACGTTATCACTTTGTTTTCATCTTTAAAAGGGTAAATTTCAATGCGATTTTTCTCCATTATCCCGCGCAATTCCGCTTTCGTTCCGTATATTTTTATATCACGGTAAATCTCTTTACTGAACGCCGCCATAGTATGCGCCACCGTAACGCCGTTTTCAAACTGCATTACCGTTACCTGATGATCTACAACGTCGTTATCGCAAAAGTAAACGCATCTGTCGTATTGCGATCTTTTCAAATCTTCGACAATCCCCTCTTTATCTTTCTTTACGGTAAAATACCCTCGAAAATTAACTTTATTAAAATCCGTATATAGATCCTGCGCTTTGTACAGGCAGTCCTTTACGGCACAATCCGAACAGTATTCCGCGTGATTTTCGGGCGCGTTTTCTCTCTTGAAAAACGTAAGACTTCCGTAAGATGAAACGTATCTGCAACTTTTGCCTATCAACCATCTGAAAATATCCATGTCATGACAGCATTTCGCCAATATCATAGGGCTCGATTCTTTCGAATTGCGCCACGGTCCGCGCACGAACGAGTGTGCCTGATGGTAAAATCCCACGTTTTCACTTGCGTGAACGGATATTATTTCGCCTAAAATCCCGCTGTCTATAATATCTTTTATTCTCGAATAAAACGGTGAATATCTTAAAACGTGGCATACTATCACCTTTCTACCGTAACATTTTGCCGCTTTATAAATATCCAGACAATCCTTTTCGTTATTCGCAATGGGCTTTTCAAGCAACAAATCGTAACCCGCTTTCATAAATGCAACGGCATGTTCTTTATGGTATTTATCCGGCGTGGAAATTATCGCAAGATCTGCCGTTATATCGTTTTTTAACATTTCGCGATAATCGGAAAATACCGGACAGCCAAATGTCTCTGCCGCCTGTTTTAATCGTTTGGCGTCGCTGTCTATTACTGCCGCAACGGTAAACTTATCCGGATTTATCAAAGCAAACGAACCGTATATCTGTCCACGCTGCCCATAACCTGCTATTATCAATTTCTTAACCATAAAAACACCTTATTCTTACAAGTTTTATTGGTAGAATTATTTTACATAATTTTTATTTCGTTTTCAATATCGTTAAAAGACATCTTTTTTTTATTTTGTCTTTTTTTTACAACATGTTGCCCTTGACAAAACTCGCATTTTCGGTTAAAATGAAAAAAGGTAAATTTATGGAGTACACGCGAGACATAATTTGGAATTTGAATAATACCAAAATATTTTGCACGGATTATATTCACTATATCCAATCCGAAGAACTTAATTTATATGAACCCGATATAGTTAAAGCGCGCAATTTATACAGAAAGATTGAGTTTTTCAGGAAGAATATAACGCTCCATAAACACTATTCTCTCGAAATTCAATTTATAATAAACGGAAATCTCAAAATATTCACTAACGATAAAGAATACACTGTTGATAAAGGAAACATTATAATTATACCGTCCGGAGTAAATCATTGTTGTTTTAATCTCAGTAATAATTTCGAAAGATGTTCTTTTTTATTTTCATTAAAAAATCTCACGGATAAAATCGGTCAGGAATTCCAGTTTCTCGACCATCTCGCCTCTTACGATAAATTAGGCATTTTTCCCATGAATGAACAGGATATCTATATCCTTCAACACATAAACGCTTATATGTCGGAAGCGCCGTCTTTTTACAACACGCATATTACGCAATCATTGTTGACGATACTTCTTTTCCGTTTAATCCAAAAGGTACTTCCGGAACAAGCGCAGGACTATAATTACGACAACACTCTTGACTCGCAGGCCCAAAGAAAATCAAAAATAGAACACTTCCTATATTCCGTACGAGATAAAAACCCTTCACTGAAAGACGTTGCAATATATCTCGGATTGAGTTCTAGGCAAACCGCGCGAATAATTAGCGATTATTTTCAAATGCCGTTTTCGAAACTCGTAGTGAAAATAAAAATGGAAGAAGCCAAATATCTTATCGAAAACACGGATCTCAATATAAATATCATTTCAAGTTCGTTAGGCTACACATCCTATTTTACGTTCTATAAAACGTATAAAAAGTATTACGGGCACGCCCCGTCGAAAAAAATTCCGAAAAACGAAAAAGCAGGCGAGTAAACACGCGTTTGATTTTTGATTTTGCGAAAACTTGTCTGACTTTGCGCCCCGCCGTATAAGGCGTTCGCCTGGAGATTTGCCCCCTGGGGGGTATTAGTCACGAATTGTTTTTGAAAGTTTCTCTCCACTCGTCAAACGGGATAACATCAAAGCAGTGTCTATACCCATGCCCGAGCACGAACTCGTAACTGTATCTGATTACGCCTTTTGTCTCTTCTCTTCGAAAAACACCTTGCGTCGATATTTTGGCGCAAATACTATGTGATACTTGCAATTCCATTTCGTATGTGCTAAACTATTTCCATTGAAAACTTCTTTTTTCATAATTCCTCCGTTTGTTGTATTAGTTGCTTCTGGCAGGTCGAAACTTCGATTATACACAAACGGAGGAATTTTCTCAACGGTTAACCTTTACTACACCCCCAGACTATCTGGGGGTTTATTGTTTCCACAACAAATAATTGCCGCCACGGAATTGCATCCGAAGCGGCAATTATCAAGTTTGACGACTTACGATAGCGCATCTGCTTTTACTTATTTATATATCCGTCCGCCGTGACGGTGTAGTACATTTTAATGCCTTGGCGACCTGCTACGCTTATAAGCATATCAATCGCCGTGCGGTAATCTTTTACCGCTTCGGCATATCCGACCTTTACATAATGGTTATGATCCTTTATAAGTAGTGCTGGTTTTCGCTGTGCGTAGGCTTTTGTCATGTGCTTACCTCTTTTGTTTTGTAAATAAAGTATACCGTAAACCGTGTCAAGAGCCCAGAGAAATGCACTCTTTTTTGCAATAATAATTTTATTTTTAAAAATATTTTTGCTAATTTTGTATAATTTTTGCAAAATTGATAAAAATAATTAAAAACGGTTGACTTTTTAGAGCCCGAGCAATATAATGATAGTGCGAGGTGAGTGTTATGATTATCGATTTCAAGTTTAAGAATTATTTATCATTCGCTGATGAATGTTGCTTTACTATGCTTGCTAATAAGGACAAATCCCACGAAGACGACTTGATAGTTGAAGGAAAAGAACGCTTATCAAAGGCAAGAATAATCTATGGTGCAAACGCTTCGGGTAAATCTTCTTTTATAAAGGCTATGCTTTTTGTGTCCACCTTTATCGCAAGATCAAATACTTTATTAGATAAAATGCCGATAGGTGTAATACCTTTTAAATTTTGTGATGATTGCTTTAACAATCCTACCGAGTTTTCTACTACATTTATTAAAGATAGTATAAAGTATGCTTATAAATTTAGTTGCACAAAAGAAAAAGTCATTGACGAAAGATTAGACGCATACTATACAGCAAAGCCGACAATGATTTTTAATCGAACTAATACGAATAATTATGAATTTAATCAAGATTCCAAAATCTTAAATGAATTAAAAGAACACAATTTAGAGAATAAACTATTTTTGGTGACTTCTGCGTCTTGGAACTACAACAAAACAAAGCCCGTAGTTGACTATTTACTTAATACAATAATGGTTGCTATTAATATTGATGTATTATGGAAAAATTGTTTAGATAGAATATATGCTAACAACGAAATAGAAGAATATAAGGAATTTTGCTTAAGAATCTTAAATAATGCTGACATCAGTATTAGTGATTTCAAGATGGAATCAAAAAAAGTTAAGGATTTTGGTAATAATGAAACTATTCAGGAATTACTTCGTATTGCAACTAAAGGCAATGAAGAAGTTCTTTCAGTTGTCGAAAATTCAAATATATATAACTTTATAACATTCCATAATGTAAAAAATGAAGAAAACACTAAGAAATATAGTTTAAATTTAAATGAAGAATCATTTGGTACCGTGCAGATGTTTAAGTATTCTCCTTTACTTTACTATGTTTTTAAGGAAGGCAGAGTGCTGTTTATCGATGAGATAGATAAAAGTTTGCACCCGCTTATGGTTGAATATCTAGTAAAAATGTTCTACGATAAGAATATTAACACAGGCAACGCTCAACTTATCGCAAATACTCACGACACAAACTTGCTTAATCTGGACATTTTTAGAAGAGACGATATTTGGTTTACCGAAAGGGATTATGAAAGCGGAAAAACTGAAATGTATTCGTTGGCAGACTTTTCTCCTAGGAAATCCGAAAACATTGAAAAGGCATATCTTTTAGGGCGCTTTGGTGCTATTCCATTTATAAAGGGGGAATAACATGTCGCAGCGCACTAAAGAACATTTTAAGAGAAAACGAAAGCCGTCAATATTTATTGTTTGTGAAGGGCGAAATAAAACGGAGAGAACTTACTTTAACCATTTCAAAGAACGGACTGCTCCATACAATTTGCATATAGTTGATTGCGAGGCTACGGACATATCAAGTATGGCAAAAAAGGCAGATTCCATTTTTATTGAGTATCAACTGGATTTAAAAATTGGCGATAGAGTTTATTGTTTAGTTGATTTGGATCTAGAACAATACAAATACGATAAATATGTTAAAGCAAAAAATAAATACAAGAGAATTGAAATAATTCCTTCAAATCCTTGCTTTGAAGTATGGTTGCAGTATTATTTTACGAAACATCCAAAAGTTGTAAACTCTTCGCAGAAAGCAAAAGAAGAAACGGCTCGTTTTCTACCGAGCTATACGGAAAACATGGATGTAATTGCCGTAGCCGAATTAAGTTTAAATAAACATGTAATAGCAATCAATAATTCGGAAATCAAAAACGTCAATTATCCTCCTGAAAGCAAAGTGATTGAACGTAATCCTTATACAGAAATTGCGACAATAGTTGCGGAACTAATAAGTTATACAACAGAAAGATTAGCTTAAGGTCACCAGAAATGGTGACCTTTTTGGTGACTTGATATTATTAAGCCGTATGAAAGTTGTTAAACGATATGAAAATTACGTAAATTATGGCGAGAAAACGGCGGAAAATATGCAAAATACGCAATTTAGGTATTTAGCAAACCCTACGTCAGGGTCAGATATATTCTCCTAAGGGTTAGTTATGGGTTCGATTCCCGTCGGGAGTACCATATTGAAAGAACCAGATTGATACAAAATATCAGTCTGTTTTTTTATGGGCTCGAATCCTGCCGTTAGTCATATTTTGTCAAAAATAGCACCAAAAGTAGGTTTTTCAGCCAATTTTCTTGGTGCTTTTTTCATTGTAAAATTTTAGTAGTGACGAAAGGGTGACGATTGGTGACGAAAGATGACGAAATCAAAAGTCATAAAAAGAGATAAGTCAATTATGATTGAACGTTTTATTGAATCTTTAAAAGGTATTGATGGACCACTTGTTAATTGGTCTGATGCGATTTGAATTGCTACGATTGATAAAGCAGTAATTGGAACAAACTACATTGAATTTGAATTCAAAAATGGTAAAAAGAAAAAGATAGAGATTAACCACTAAGGCATCATCCTTGCTTTGGTAATTTTTCAATGTACCAAAAATTGTACATTAAACAAAAAAATGTGCAAAAGGCTTGCTTGATTTTTGCGGGGGGGGTATAATGAAAGTAGGTTAACACGATAACCGATATTTTATAATAATTGGAGGATGAAAATTATGATGTCTGATGAAGAAATTTTAGTTGCTTACTTTGGTGGAAAGCCTCAATGGAGTGGAAACAAACTTTATAAGATTGGTGATATGAGAGTTGAATACTCTGGAACAAAATTATATAAAGTTGGTGGAGCAAGAATCGAATACTCTGGGAACAAATTATATAGAATTAATGGCGAAAGAGTAGAATGGAGTGGAGATAAGGTTTATAAGATTGGAAGCAAAAGATTCTAGTATCTTAATTTTCACTAATGAGAGGCTGCTAGAAATAGCAGCTTTTTTCTGTTCTAGTCGATAGAAAAAGAATTCAAAAAATGATATAATATATTATCATAATTGCATTTTGTGAAAGAGGTGACGTTGATGGCTAGACAATCAAAATATCAACCATTAGCAGATTATTTATCTAAATTGGGGGAAAATGACGTCACTTTATCAATTTAGTCAAATTGAAGAAATACTAGGATTTAAGTTATCTCCATCAGCTAGAAAGCATAGACCTAACTGGGCTAATAATTCTGTTGAAGCCTTGTCTTGGGGTTGGATGCCTGTTGGATATGAATCATATGGCATTGATATGAAAAATGAAATAGCACATTTTAGAAGAGTTGGTAGCATTAATGCTAATTATTTAAGCAATAGGGAGACAAAACAAAAATAAATCAAACATCCAAAAGTTCATGCCACAAATGGCATTATTATTACTAATGAGATGATTGAAGACGCCCACAGGCAAGTTAAAGCTACAAATAATTATGGCAAAGAAGATGATTTAATAACTGATTGTTTTAAAAGGTTTCCAACTAACACGGATGTAACAATTGTTGCTATGAAGGTGGGTTTAATAGATATTACTAATTCAACACATGTATCACAACATAAGAGTCTAATTAGTGCTGTAGAGTTAGCTGAATGCATTGTTGAAATTAAGGATATTGATAATAGAATTAAAAATGGTGATCCTGAAGTAGTAAATGAAATTGCTAGGTCAAATGGTAATATTAATTTATTCTCTTTTGCAACAAAGTATTGTTGTTACCACAATAAGAATTTATATGGTAGAGATGATTGTTCGATTTTAGATACTGTCTTAAAAGAGTCTCTTCCTAAATATTTTGAAGATATTACATCTAGCCAAATAAAGAAATGGGTAGATTCATTTGATTACAAATCTTAAAATGATTACTTGACTAGAAAACTTGATGAGTTAGGAATTAATGTTCCATTTAGAAAGAGAAAACTAGATCATTACATATGGTTTAACAATAGAAAGAAGGAGGATTAGTCATGGAAGAATTAAACAAATTTAGTCCTGAAGTATGTGCTGAATTAAAATATTATGTTTATAGATTAGTCGACCCAAGAAATGGGCAAACTTTTTATGTTGGAAAAGGAAAGAATAATCGTGTTTTTGCACATGCAAATTGTGCCTTAGAGAGTTACAATGATGTCGATTACATCCCAGAACAAGATGATGATGAAAATTTAAAGTATAAAACTATTCGTGAAATAAAAGATTCTGGTCTAGAAGTAATTTATATTATTCAAAAATATGGGTTGGAAGAAAGAGATGCATTTATTATTGAAAGTACTTTAATCGATGCTTATTCTATTGATAGAAAATTAACTAACAAAATAAAAGGATTCAGTTCTAGCGAGCCAACGAATGCGATAACTCTTCAAAGAGACCTTGCAGCAAAAGAGTATGTAGATTCTGATTCTAATCCTAAATATATGATTATTAAAGTAAAAGATTATTGGCTTAATCAACGAAAGGATAGATATGATTGTACTCGTTCAGCTTGGAAACTAAGACCAGAAGTTGCGAAGAAATACCCTTACGTTTTATCCGTTACAGGTGGCATAGTTCGTGAAGTCTATAAAGTTCATGAATGGCATTATTGTGAAGGAAGAAGTGGTCGAGCTGAATTTACAGGTGAAGTTGCAGAACCAGCTGTTCAAAAAATATTCAAAGGAAAAAGAATACCTGAAAAATATAGAAAGAAAGGTCAAGCAAGCCCATTCTTGTATTGTAAGGTTGATAAGTAGGGGTGTGCAAAAGGTGTGCAAGGGTGTGCATTGTATTAAAATAGTTCATCTTTTTGTGATTTTATGAGCATAGAAGCGAACTGCCGTTCGTCTATGTTCGTCGCAAGGCGAATATACTTGCCGAGAGTGCCCTTTTAAGGGTTTAGAATAAAACAGCGACGGACGAATTTATCGTCCGTCGCCGCGATAACGCTTGAATCAAAGCGTTATGCCCGTTTTGTAAAACGCTATTTCCCTTATGTCTTCGCTCTTGGTTCGGTATTCTCCGTTTGCCGTTTTTATAAGCAAGTCGTAAAGCCCTTCTTCGTCCATCGGATAAGCGTTGAAGTCTATCCAATTATCCTTGAAGTCGGACAAAGCGTTATTAGACGCTATCTTCACGGTGGGAACGAAGGTCGAAAAAGGAGTTCCCCTGCCCGTCGTAAACAACACCGTCTGACAACCGCTTGCCGCAAGCGCAGTCGCCGCGATAAGGTCGTTGCCCGGCGCGCTTAATACGGATACGCCTTGTTTCCCGACAATTTCGCCGTATTCCAAAACGTCGACAATCTCCGCTTTTCCCGCTTTTTCCACGCAACCCAAAGATTTTTCTTCCAAGGTGGTTATGCCGCCTTTTTTATTGCCCGGACTCGGATTTTCATACACGGGAAATCCCTGTCTTACGTAGTCGTTTTTGAAACCCGCTATCGTTTTTCGGTACTTTTCAAAGACTTCGCGCGTTTTACACTTATTCATCAAAAGTTGTTCCGCGCCGAACATTTCGGGTATTTCGGTCAGTACCGCGCTGCCGCCTGCCGCTACGACCCTGTCGGATATTTTCCCGACGAGCGGATTTGCCGTCAAACCCGAATAGCCGTCGCTTCCGCCGCATTTCAGACCTATGCACAGTTCGGATAAGTCTACGGTTTGTCTTTTGAAATCTTTCGCTTTGTCCGCAAAATCTCTTATTATATCGAGCCCGTATTCTATTTCGTCTTTTACGTCCTGACAGTTGAAATACGCTATATTATCCCTGCCGTACGGCTTTAAGTATTCTTTTATTCCGTCAAGCCCGTTGTTTTCACAGCCCAAGCCGACGAAAAGCACGAAACTCGCGTTGGGATTGAGCGCTATCGCGCACAGCAATTTTTTTATGTTGTCGTTGTCTTGCCCGAGTTGACTGCAGCCGAATTGATGCGTCAACGCAAAAATTCCGTCTATACTGCCCGTTATATATTTTTGCGAAAGCCTTTCTATCCGACGACACACGTTGTTTACGCAACCGACCGTCGGAATTACGTATATATCGTTTCTTATGCCCGCTCTGCCGTTTTTACGTTTGTACCCGAGAAAGGTCTCTTTCCGTTTTCCGATTGCCGTAAACGCGGGGCTATACGAATATTCCGCATTTTCGTCCAAACGCGATTTCAAGTTGTGCGTGTGCACCCACTCGCCTTTTTTTATGTCGGCGGTCGCTTTGCCTATTATCTCGCCGTACTTTACGACGTATTCGCCTTTCTTTATGTCTTTTAAGGCGAATTTATGTCCTGCCGGTATCTCACCGTTTCCCGTAAGGCGTACCCCGACGTTATCTTTTCCGTTTATTATAACTTCGTCTTTCATAATCAAAGCAATTTATAATCGCCGTTGCGAATAGACTTGACGTTCTTTCTGACTTCTTCCGCAAAACCTTTATAGCCGGTCAGATCTTCGCCCCAGACTTTTTCGTCTTTCATAAACTCTATGACGCATCCGCCGTCGGCAAAATATCCGAGATACGGGATATCGTCTTTTAACTCTATCGTCTGACAGGGCAGTTCTACGTAATATTTGCCGTCTTCTCCCCTTTTAACGCTCTTATACGTCGCCATAAGATAGGAAAATCCGACGGTAAGACCGCGGGGTATCTTTCCGAATCTTTCGTAATAGTCCTTGAAGCTCGGCAAATCGCGAGCGCGCCACTTGCTTATGCTGTTGAGCGCTATACTCGTGAGCCTATGATTAAGGTAAGGATTGAAAAACCGTTCTATCACGCTGTCCGCAAACGCCTTGGTCGCCTGTATATCGTCGGATACAAACGGGATTATCTCATCGTTCAAAACGTTCTTTACAAATGACAAAACCGCTTTGTCCGTCATACAGTCGTAGACCGTTTCTTTGCCGAGCCATAACCCGACGAAAACCAGATTGGTATGACTGCCGTTTAATACCCGTACTTTTCTCTTTTTATAGTATTGTATATCCTTCGTCAACACCACGTCTATGCCGTGCCGACCTTCTTTGATATATTTTCTTATATCCCCTTTGTCTTCAACCGCCCAAAGCCCGAACGGTTCGCCCACCGACATAAGTTCGTCTTTTTCCCCTATCAAAGCGACAAGGCGTCGCTCGGTTTCTTCGTCTTTCGGATAACCCGAAACTATCCTGTCGACAAGCGTGTTGCAAAAATAATTATCGTTTTCTATCCAATTTTCGAACCCGACGGGTAAATTCCAAAGTTTTATATATTTAACGACGCATTTATGCAGTTCGTCGGCGTTGTCGTCGATAAGTTCCACGGGCATCATATACAGTCCGCCGAGTCCCGCATTAAACCGTTCGTATAAAAACTTAGTAAGTTTTGCGGGGTAAGTTATGCCGTCAAAACCGTTTATATCGTCTTTTTCGTTAAAACATATACCCGCTTCGGTTGTGTTGGATACTACGATTTTCAGGTCTTTATCCCGTGCGAGAGCGATATATTTTTCATAATCGGTAAAGGGATTTATCGCGTTTTTGACCGAATTTATTTCGTAAACGTCTTCGACGGTTTTTCCGCCCGTAACTCCGCGTAAAATTATATGGTATACGTTGTTTTGCCGTTTGAATTTATCCAGATCGCCTGAACTTATCGGCTTTACGATATTCACTTCGTACTCGCCGCCTTCTCTGTTCAACGCGTCGAAATAATGGTCGACAAACGCCCTTAAAAAATTACCTTCTCCTATCTGAACGATCTTTATCATATAACTCTCCCTGCGAATAATATCTTCCGCCCGTAAAATCGTAAACACGGGTCAAAGCGCACGTTATTACAACCCGTCTATCTCCAACTCTTTAAGTTGGAAAATGTGGTTACTTTGTCAAAATAATGCGGTTTGTCCGGAAAAATCACAAAGCGACAGTTGTCCTTCGCCCCTTCTTTTTCGTATATCTTTTCAATTACCGAATATACCCGTTTTGTTCCTTCAAGCGGAAAAATCGGATCCGTTTCGCCAACTGAAACAAGGAGTTTTCTCGGCGCTATAAGCGCGGAGAGTTCTCCCATATCGAAAAATTCCGCGCTGTGCGGTATATAATTGCACGAACAATGCCACATATCGCCTATACTGTCTTTATACGAACATACCGAACAGGTCGGCGCGGCAACTTTTATTCTCTCGTCAAAGCAAGCCGCATAATACGTCGCCGTTCCGCCGCCGGAAGTCCCCACCAGCGTGATATCGCTTAAATCGAGTCTGTCCTTGAAAAACTCCAGACTGTCTATCGCCTTGGACACGTCCCATACCCGTTCGCCTATTATCGTCCTGCCGAGTAGCAATGCGGTCATCGCCGTAAAATAACAACCGCAAGTGAGCGAAGGCCCCCTTT
Organism: uncultured Clostridia bacterium; assembly: GCA_946540675.1. Taxonomy (GTDB): domain Bacteria; phylum Bacillota; class Clostridia; order Christensenellales; family Borkfalkiaceae; genus UBA10281. The sequence continues at coordinate 21,099 of CAMNIW010000001.1, forward strand.
TTTTAAGCAACGTGGTTCTCTCGCCCATACCGCGCTGTTCTATCGCAAGAGCGGCGTAGCCGTTTTTTACCGCATCCAGCGCAAAAGTGCTGGTTTTAAGCGATTCTTCGTCGCCGTCGTATTTCTTTTCTCCTATCGAAATATGGAAGCCCGTCGTATGCCCTTGCAGACAAATACAGACGGGAAATTTCTTTTGCCTGTCCTTCGGAATAAGCAGATAGCAAGGGACGAAACATCCCTTTTCGCTCTCGAAAACGTAGCGGATACGGGTATATTCGTCGGTTTCGACAATCTCTTCCGTTTCGACTTTGATTTCGCAGGCATTTTCCGCAATTTTTTCAAGTCCCAAAAGTTCGGTATACTTTGCGCGGAGCCGCTCTTTCCACTTCGGGTAATCGGCGTTTTCGTCAAACGCCAGAACAGGCTTGTTTTTCAATAAATTTTCGTGTACTGCGTCGTTATCTATCTTTCTCATTTTTCGGTTATCTCCACATCTACGTTTTTAACGCGGACGTTTCGGACGACGTTATAGTCGCTGCCCGTATTTCCCGTTACGATCTTCAGGTTTTCGAGATAAAAATCTCTCAGCAAATATTGCGAATCGTCCTTAGTCACGTTGAAGAAATATCCGCACGAGCAATCGCAATCCTTGATCTTTATGTTTTCGACCGAAGATAACGGTTTGTCCGTCCGTCCTTTCAGGTCGAAAAACTGCGTCCAGGGATTGACGTTTATAAAACTGCCCGTTATGCTTCCTTCGACCCCTTCGACGGTTATATATTCATAGTGCTGCGGCGTGTCGGGGCGCAACTTAAAATGAATAAGTTGCATTATATCCCTTACCTTTATCCTGCGCACCAAGACGTTTTTATTATGCACAGACTCGGATCCGCAGGTCAGACCGCTGTGACAAAATCCGTAAGTACAGTCTTCGATAAGTATCCGTTCGTTTGCGCCGTTTTCTTCTTGAGTATCCGCCCACGGACCTTTTCCGCCTTTCAGTGCGACCGAGTCGTCGTTGACTTCCATATAACAATCTTTGACCAGCACGTCGGTGCAGGCGTCTATATCTATGGCGTCCGAACTCGGTGCGGGAACGGGCTCTTTGGGAGAAAAAATACGGCAACCTATAAATTTCACCCGTTTGCACTTATATATATGGTTAGTCCAAAAGGGCGAATTCTGCAGTCTGAGTTCCGCTATCAGAACGTTTGTGCAATTCGATATATATACGAGCCGCGGACGCTGTTCGTCCTTGTTGGTACAATCGGGATTCCATTTCCGACGACTCCAAAAGGCTTTCCAAAATCGTAAACCGTTGCCGTCGACCGTGCCTTTTCCGCACATCGTAAAACCGTCCGTACCGTCCGCGTTGATAAGCGCGGGGAAGTACCGACAGTTTTCGCCTTCTATACGGGTTTCTGTGACGGGATAATCCGAAATGTCGTCGCTGCCCTTCAATATTCCGTTTTCTTCGATATAAAGGTTCACTCCGCGCTTGAAAAACAGCGCCCCGCTCAAATACGTTCCGCTCGGAACGACCAAAAAGCCGCCGCCGTTATCTGATATCAGGTCGATAAGATCCTGTATGGCGCGGGTATAGACCTTTCCGTCGTCCTTTACGCCGTAATCGGTTATAACGTATCTCTTTCCCGAACTTTCCGCCGAAGGGATATCGGTCTTATAAAACCACCCGTCTATCCGCGTTCCGTCGGGAAAACGCTCAAAAGTTTCAGTCATATTTCTTTGATCCGAAAAATATTACGGGGAGCGAGGACGCTCCCCGCATTTATTATACTTGTTCGATAGCGGTTTTGCAATCGACTGCCGCGTTTGACGCAACGAATTTTATATTACGTCGTCTGCGGTGATAACGAAATATATGTCGGTGTTTTCGCCCTGCGACCAAGCGGTAAAGTCAAAACTTATGACGAGCGGTTCTTCTCCGCTTATTACCTTTTCGGGAAGAGTTACCGTTAGAACGGCGGCTCCGCCGTCGGCGTTGTTTTTACTGTCGTCCGTCACCGTGAGAACGCCGTTTTTGACCTTCACCTTGAAGTAATGCTCCTTGGAGTTGTCGAACGTGAATTTCTGCCCGAAAATATCTATCGTGCCGTTGCCCGCCGAGATCGCGTACAATCCGAAATAGACTTCGGTCACGGAAGAGTAGTCGATATTGCCGAAGGTAAACGTTCCGTCGTACGGGTCGCCGTCGAATTGCGTCATATAGAAGTTTTCGTACTCCGTCTTATACTTCGTGTGCACGTTGCCCATGCCTACGACGTTCTGATCTCCCCTGTACCTTGCCGAGCCAACGTTCGGTTTTCCGTTAAGCCGCGCCGTTACCGCACACTCGACCGCGTACATCTCGGTAATTTCCGCCTGCGACCAAGCGTCGAAATCGAAGTCGATAACGAGTCCTTCCGTGCCGTTCAAAACGTTTTCGGGCAGATTTGCGGTCAAGACCGTCGTGCCGCCGTCGGCGTCGTTTTTACTGTCGTCCGTCACCGTGAGAACGCCGTCCGAAATCAAAACCTTGAAGTAATGATCCTTTGCGTCGACGCCGAACTGTTCGCCTGATACGGTCACCGTTCCGTTTCCGGCGGTCTGGACGAACAAGCCGAAATACGCGCTCTGACACAATTCGTAGTTTACCCTGTCGAGCGTTATCCTGCCTTCGTGCGGCTCGTTGCCGAACTGAACAACGTGGAAGGTTTCGTAAGTCGTCTTATATTCCGTATGATAGCCTGTCGCGCCGTCGTGATTATTCCCGGCGTCGCGCGCGCCCGAAACGATGGGGTCGTTGATACGACAAACGTTTTCGGTAAAATGCTCTTCTATTACGGCGCGGATGGCGTTGACGTTCTCGATATGCTTTTGCGAACTTCTCTGTTCGTCCGTAAGGCCGAGCGACCAGCGTTGATACGCGCCTATGGCGTCCGCCTGTTTACGGCTTCCGTTTTCTTCCGCCGTTATCGCGTTGAAATAAATTTTGTCCTGATACGTGACGTCGGTAGCGGACAGACCGTAATCGACGGAGATATAATCTATCAATATCTCGCCGCCGCGGACGTATTTTCCGTCTTGGGCTATCGAAGCCGAACTTATCGCTATGCCGCCGAGACTTTCGCCTATATCGGCAAACGCGGTAAGGGGCATTTCGAGCACCGTCCACTCTCCGTTCGGTATCTGCTGACAGGGAACGTCGCCCGACGCGCTGCCGTTGGGGCTCGCTTCGTATCTCTTTTCCGAAATTTTAAGCGCGTATTCTTGGGAATCGCTGTCCGACGGCCATCTGATTTCGCTCGGCACTCCGAAATACAAAAGCGGTGAACCGTCGGTTGCGTACAACCTTATCCTGATGCACGCGTGTCCGTTGACGGTGACCGGTTCGTCGAAATTATAAATTGCCGAGCCGTAACTTTGCGTAAAGAATCTTACGTATCCGTCGAGATTTGAAACGTTGCCTTTGCCGTCGGTAAACGGCTCTCTTACGTATTCGGTATTCGCGACGATATTGTTGAGAAGGAATCCCGCCGTAAAACTCTTTGTGAAGTCGTCTTTGGTTTCGTTGATAAACCTGACCGAAACTTCGACGTCTTTATCGGGCATCACGAAGCGGTCGCTTTCGACTTCTTCGCCGTCCGCGTACATACACTTTATCGGCTTATCGTATTCGGGATTGCCGCTCGTATTTTCGAGCGAAAGTTCAACGACGTCGCCGTACAGCGCGTCCGTCGTATAATCGACGCTGCCGTCGATATAGGTAAACGAACATTTATGCGGTCCGTATACGTGTATCGGAAAATCGTTTTGATAATCGCGCCCGTCATACGAGAAAGACGCGGAAATCTCCGTTTCGCCGCCCTTTAAGGGAACGAGATAGTCCCCGTCTATCTTCGCGACGGCGGAGTCCGAGACCGAAAAAGTCGCTCCGTCTATCTTTTTTACCGTACCGTTCTCGTTAACGTATATCGCGAGTTCGATAGGCGAGCCTACGTAAACGTCTTTTCCCGAAAAAGACGGATAGAACTCCGTTTCCCTTTCTTTTACCGTTACTCCGATCGATCTCACCGCAACGCCGTATTCCGAATTAACGGAGATCGTCACTGTAGTTTCGCCCGCCGCGACGGCATAAACCACTCCGTCGACTACGGTCGCGACCGTCGCGTCGCCGCTCGTCATTTCGGTTGTGCCGTCAACCGTTTTCCCTAAATAGGAGTGAGTATATTCTATCTCGAATCTATCTCCGACAAACAGGTTTACCCCGTTTTGTTTTACGGAAATATGCGGAACGGGATAATTCTCGGGATCGTATACGGAAACCCTGACGAGCCCCGACCGTCCGAGATCGCTTACGGCTTTTATTACGGCGGAACCTACGCCTTTGCCTTCCGCTTCGCCGTTTTCGTTCACCGTCGCGACGTTTTCGTCGGTGACGGTATACACGAAGGTTTCGCCCTTTTCGGCGTTTTTGACGGATATCCGCGCGACGTCGCCGACGAGCAACTCTATTTTGCTTTGCGTAAACTCCAGATGCGGCAAAGAATCGCCTTCCGTCGGCGTTTCGCTTTCCGACGGCTTGGTTTTATCGGGAGCGCAACCTATCGCCGCGCACGCCGCTATACACAACGCGAATAATATAAGAATAAATTTGTTTTTCATTGTTTACCGTTTTTGTTTTTGCCCGGGAAGGGATCTCACGTTCGGGATCCCTTCCCTTCTTAACGAAAATGTATCAACTTATCTTTTCAAAAGCCTTGATGACGTGCATTTCGGTAATTTCCGCCTGCGACCACGCGTCGAAATCGAAGTCTATAACGAGCCCTTCCGTGCCGTTCAACACGCTTTCGGACAGCGCCACGGTTATTACCGTCGCACCGCCGTCGGCACTACTCTTACTGTCGTCGGTCATAGTCAACACACCGTCCGAAATCAAAACCTTGAAGTAATGATCCTTTGCGTCGACGACGAACTTTTCGCCTGATATGGTCACCGTTCCGTTTCCGCCGGTCTGGACGAACAAGCCGAAATACGACTGAACGTAAGAATTATAGTTCGTTTTGGGAAGAGTTACGGTTCCCGCATATTCACCCGAATTAAACTGCATCATATGGACGTAAGTTTCGTAAGAAGTGTTATACGCGGTGTGATGTCCGCCCCACTCGGTTTGTATTCTCTCTCCGCAGTCTACTGCTCCGCGAGAAGTGTCTACCGAAGGATCGTTCATCAATATCAGTTCTTTGGATTTTTCAACGAAGTATTCGTCAATGATTGCGTTTACTTCTGCAACGTCAGCCGTGTGCCATTCGCTCTCTTTTTCTTCGCTCGAAAGAGTTTCGGAGAATTGACGGAAATTCTCTATCGCTTCGTATTGAGCGGCAGATCCGCCTTCCGCAGTTACGACGGCTTTGGTAAGAACTTTGTCTTTGCACGCGACGATTATCTCGGGAGTTCTGTAGCCGACCTTTTCGTAATCGGTAAGGTAAGTTTCCGCGGCTACGTAACTTTGGCTCGCTTCGGCTTCCGCCGCGCTGCCCGTCAAATCGTTCAGGTCGGTCGGAAGTTTGGCAAGAGCGTCTTCCATAACGGCCTTATAATCGGTAATTCTCGACGTAACGTGGAATTCGGTTATGAATATGCGGACGTAATCGGCTATCACGAAGTCTATTTTAAGACCTTCTTCGCCGTTTACGACTTTTTCGGGAAGTTCGATCCTTGCGGTATCGACGTCTCCGGAGTTAACTTCGCGGGTAACCATATAAGTTCCCGTTCCGTCGGTGATTATGCTCACCAGTTTGTTGCCGAGATTTTGTCCGTCCGACTTCAGGCAAGTAAAGCCTTGACCGTTTACCGACATATTCAAGGTTGAACTGCCGTCTTCGATGTAGAAGCCGAAGTCTACCTTGGAGTAATGCGTATAGTTGAGTTTTGGAAGAATAACGTATCCCTTGCCTTCGGAATCGGGGTTTATGCCGAATGTCAGACCTTCGTTTAGTTGTCTTTCCTCATAATCTTTCCAGTCGACGACAAAGTCGCTGTCAAAATACCAACTGGCATTGGGATTCGCCTTTACCGCGTCTATCGAAGAGATTGCGACGTTTACCGCGCTGTTGTCGTGGATATACGTCGCGGAAATTTCGGATTTTACTCCGCTTACTATCTTGTACCAACTCGCAACGAGCGTTATGTTGTCGTCTATCGGAGCGGTAACGTCGTACGGCTCGCCATCGAGCAACCATTCCTTGAATAGATATCCGTCGAGCGTGGGCACTACCGCCGTCATAGTCTCGCCGTAAACGACGTTTTGCGCCTGAACGTCGGCGTTCGCAAAAGATACGGAATATACTTTTTTATCCGCTATGGCGGTTACCACGATCTCTACTTCCGAGTAAACGGTTATCTCCGCAAGCGACTTATCCCATCTCGCGTTTTCGTAATGAGCGGGGGCTTCGGGCACTTCGGGAAGGGCGAAAGATTCGACGTTCTCGCAAGTATATTTCAATTCGGTGCTTTCTTCGTCAAACCCGACGAAGCGCACGCTGTACTCTATAGCGATCCACTTCGCGGTGAGAGTCGTATCGCCGTCTACCGTGTCGCTCTCGAAATTCCATTTCTCTTCGCCGTTATACCAACCGTCGAAAGTATAGTGCTCTTTCGTCAAAGCGGTCGGCTCCGCGACCGAAAGTCCGTCGCCTACTTCTTCCGCGGATACGGTTGCTCCGTCGTTTATGAAGGTCACGGTGCGCATTATACGCTCGTACTTCGCGGTGACTACCACCGTTTCTTCCGAATAGGTAAGATATTCCGCGGGTTCTTTATCCCAAGCGCCGTTAGTATAATGCTCGGGAGCCGCGGGCACTTCGGGAGCGGTAAATCCGTCGACGTTCTCGCAGGTGTAAGTCTTGGTTTCGACTTCTTCCCCGTCCGCGTTCACGAATTTGACCGAATATTCTTTTGCAGTCCACTTCGCGGTGAGAGTCGTATCGCCGTCTACCGTGTCGCTCTCGAAATTCCACTTCTTTTCGCCGTTGTACCAACCGTCGAAAGTGTAGCGATCTTTTTCCGGAGCGGCAGGAGCGGTGACCAACTTCCCTTCCGCTACGGTCTGAGTAGTCGAGCCCGTGCCGTTGTCGGCGTTAAAAGTTACGGTATGCTCTACTACGGCAGGTATCTCTTCTCCGCCCTGCGGAGCGGAATCGCCGTTCTGACAAGCCGTCAACGCAAATGCCGTCGTTGCCGACACTGCCAAGCCTAACAATAAAGAAACAATTTTTTTACGCTTCATAATTTTCTCCTTATCTTTTTGTTATCAATTAAAAGTTTTACCTTTTTAAATTGTCGAATAAACCCGTAACCGTATCGACGCCTTCTTTTTCTCTGTTTATATCGAACATATAAGTGTAGAAATTGAATTCATCTACCAGTGCGTTTACTTCATTTTGAGTGTAATTGTTGGAATAATATTTAAGTTTCGTGTAAGTCAGTGTGAGTTCGAGTTCTTTTATGCGGTTAAAGAGTTTTTCATAGGTTTTGGGATCGTCCGTCTTGTAATGTCCGATCTTCGCATACGCCTTTTTGAATATGTCGTCGATCCGATTGACAACGCCTTCCGTCCATATGTCGCCGTGTCCTATGTTGGAATAAATACCGCTGTTATATTCCGTTCCGTTGAGCACGGACGCCTGTTCGTAACGCATACGCGTCAAATCGTAATACATACGTATCTCTTCGCTCGCGTCCTTGTAAAAATGCGTTATAAATTCGTTTACGAGATCGTCGTAGTTTCTCGAAGTGTCCCAAAGTATCTGAGATTCGACAAAATAGCGCATTTCCTGAAAACAGGGCTGATTGGTGGTGTTGGCTCCCTGACTGTGAATAAAGTCAACGCCCGCTTCCGCGTATTGAGCCGCCTGTTCTCTGAACGTATCGAAGTTGTTGAAGTTATAGAAGAAATAATGGAAATTGGTATCGTAGGTATACAGCAGGAATTTGTTTTCCCTTCCTTCCAGAAAGTCTTTCCACTTCAACAGGTTCTGATATACGTCGCTGTTCTCGACGTCCGTGAGAGTTTTGGAATAATCCGTGTAAATGGGAGCGAAATAGAAGTCTATATTGTCCGCCGCCGGTATCACTTTGTCGCTGTAAGCGACCCATTTACCGTCCGCTCCCTGTTTGACGGGCGGAGTTTCGGTCGCATAGTACGCAAATACCACGAGCCTTATTTCCCTGCCCGGAAAATCTCTTTGTACCCATTCGTTTACGTAGCCCGCGACGCTGTTTATGAATTGCATCTGAAGTCCTGCGTCGTTGAGAGCCCATTCTTCTTTCGCTTTTTTACAGCGGTCGCAATTGCAAAACAGCGTTACGTCCGCCTGACCTATGCCGAAATACGTCTTTGACGGCTCGGCTTTTATCCTTGCATAAATGTCTTCCGCCGCTTGCCGATACATTTCTTCGCCGGCCGTCCAACAAAGTTGAACTCCCGTTTCCGAAAACCAGTGGTCGGGCGTGCCGTCTTCTTTTACGGTGCCGAATTTATGACTGTCGTACCACTTTTCCTTTTCTATCACTCCGCCGCCGCCGTGCCTTAACTGGACGTGCATTTCGCCGCCGAACGCCCAACCTTCGTCCTTATATTGAGTGCGAGTCCTGCGCAAATAGTCTTCGTTGGCGTATAAGAACGAGTTCCATGTGGAAATAGCCCTGAAATCATAGTCGGGGTCGGCTACGATATCGTACTTATATAAATCGACCGTCTCCTTTTCTTCGTAATAGATTTCGTCCGTATAATAATAGCGATAGCCTATCGAACTTTCAAGAAGATCGTATACGCCGTATACGCAGCCGAGTCCGTTTCCGTCGGAGCGGATAAACAACTGATTGCCCGCCGTCTTCATAATATATCCGCTTCTGCCGAGACTTCCGTCGGTCTTAACTCCCTTGCCGTCGGCGTATTCGGTGTTGCCTATACTTATGACGGCGGTATCGTCTGATATCGCGCGCGAGCCTTCTTTTACTATCGCGAGTTCGGCTCCCGTCGCTTTACTTAAAAAATAAGTCAACTCGTTTGCCGCGGTAAATTCGTTTTCGGCAGGACTTTGCGGCAGTAGTATCACGTATTCGCTGATACCGTGATCGACGAGATAATATCCCGATTTTTCGTATGCCGCCTTTTGTTGTTCGTCGGAGCCGTCTCCGCCGTTCGTCCGTCCGCTTTTGTTACACCCGACGGCGGCGAATATAAACGATAAAGCGAGAAACGCGGATAAAATTTTGATCTTTTTCATATTCCTTACCCCTTTACCGTTATCGTGAACGTCCTGACAGTCAGATTATAATCGTCGTCGTATGCCATAAACTTAAGGACGTATTTCCCTTTTTGTTCCAACCTGAATTTATTGTCGGATACTTTGAACGAAGAAGGATATCTGTCGTGCGTCAAAGAGAGATAACTCGTTACGTTTCCGTTGTCTGAGTGAATAAGCATTCTCACTTCGCCTGTCGGAAGGAAAAGGAACACGTCGCAATACACCTTCCCCGATTCGTCGCTTGCCGATATTTCCGGCAACGTAACGGTATCTCCGACGGATTTCGTCATATCGGAAAATTCTACGTCGAGTTCAGGCTCGACCGAATCGTACGCCGTGACGAGTTGTCCCATTCTCGTGCGCTGCCCTTCGGAATCGTAAGCCGTATAGATGATCCTGTATACCCCGACTTCCGTAAGCCTTAAAGCGATGTTTTTGTCCGCGAGTCCCTGTCCGACTATGGTTTCGCCGGACGGAGATTGTATCTGCACCGTGGGGTTTTGCGCCTGACTTAAAACGTCGTATGCCACCGCCGGATAAACGGTTATCTCCGAGTTGAGCGGCGCCCTTACCGGCAAATCGCCCAAGATCATAATTTCGGGACCTTTGAGATCTCTCCTTTCGTCTTCGTTTTCACTGCGGAAACCGAGACTTTGGTTGTTGAGAAGAGTAAGCGATATCCTGCTCTCTTTTTCCACTCCGCAAAAAGCGAAGCCCGCGTATACGCCGCCGCCGAATCCCGAAAAATCCCTGCCTTTGTCGTCTTTACCGACAAAAGTCACGGAAAGATTGTCGGCGTCGGTAACGATTCCGCTCGACGGGTCGAATTGAAATTTGAAATATCCGTTTACGCTCGGGAAATCCGTTTCTTCGCCGTGCGGCGGAACGATCTTTACCCCGTCGCCGCTAACCGTAAACTTAAACGTAAGACTTACGCTTTTATCCGAAGCATCGACGAGAATTACGTCGAAAGACCCGAAATTGCAATCTTTTCCGAGATAGTTCACCCCGAGAGCGAAACTCAGCCCGTTGAGTTCGTTTGTAAACGTCGCGTAAGCGTCCTTACTCGCCATAAGGTCTATACCCGTCATGGTTTCTACGACGGACATATTACCGTCCGCGTTATAAAAGTACGCCGTCTGATCTTTTCCGTTCTTGCCGTCCGCGACGAGAACTTCTTTTTCAATCCGATCCAACTCCGTTCCGTCCGCGGAAAGAGCGCGACAGACGACCGTTGCGGTAAGCGCGTCCTTGTCCGCCTTAAACGAACGGGTTTCGTCGAGAACGTTTCCGTCTACGAGATATTCGATCTTACAGTCGATGGTTTCGCCTTCGTGACACGCCTTTGCCGAAACTTCGGGAACGACGTATACGAACTCCGACATGAGTACGTCCGGCAAGTCGATACCGCTTAAAAACAAAGTCCGCTCGTTTGCGGTCACTTCGACGTTTACCGCCGCCGACGCCGACGCTCCGTAATAATCGGTCGCCGTATATTCTATCTTATAATCGCCGATCTTCATCGGAACGAAGACCGAATCGGTCAATTCCGCTTCTTCGCCGTCGGGGTCTAACACCCTGACCGTTACGTCCGACCTGCCGTTTCCGCCGAAAGCGCGTATAAACTCCGCTTCGGTAACTTTTATCGGGTCGAAGATCGAAGCGGTAAAGTCGGACGGCAGATTGGTAAGCGTTATGTCTTCCGCTTTTGCAATACACTCAAACGATATTTCTTCTTCGGCGCGGTTTCCCGAATAATCGGTCGCGACGTATTTTACGGTGTATTTACCCAATTTATCCGTCTTAAAAGTTCCGTCCGTTATCATCACGTCGCATACGCTCCCCGTAAAGGGGTTTTCGTACAATACGCGCGTTTCGATATCGACGTCGCTATCGAAAAAGTCGTAAGCATAGCAGGGGAACACCCTGTAATCCGTACCGAGCAGAGAGTTCGGGGCTTTGGGTTGCCCGCCCAAATCTATATATATTTCGGGGGCGACGGTATCTTCTATGGTATCGCCCTGAAGAGATATGCCCGCGATCCGATTGAATATAACCCTTCCGCCGCCCGTCTTTACGTCGGTAAAAGTCACGGTCATTACGGCTTTTCCGCTCTCGAACCCTTTCCACGCGTTGCCGCCGAAAATAACGGGGTCGTCATAGTCCACGATAAGACTCTTGACTCCGAAATGCGGAATATACAGCGCCTTTTCTTCCGAATCGTAGTATATCTTTATCGAATAGTCGGATTCTCCGTTCATCGTCGCCGCTCTGAAACTGCACGTCGCGGACGTTCCGTATATATCTTTTTGTTGCCAATAGGGCTGTTCTCTGTCGTAGTTGTAGCCGCCCGCGGTCTGTCCGTTGGCCGCGCCGTTTACGAATATAACGTGCTTAGGCGTGCCGCCGTCGGCATTGCCGTCCGTTACGGTAAACCTGAAATACGACGAACTGTCTTCGGGATCGGTAAGCGTCACTATCATCTGCTTGAAATCGGCCTCGCCTTCCGTTTCCGGCTCGACGATCGCCTCGAAAAACACGTCGTTTTTAGTGAAACTCTCCATGTTTATTTCACGGTTGAAAGTTATCGCCGCGCCGGCGTTTACGTTTATCGCGACGCCGCCGTATCCGCTGTTTTCCGGCAAATATTTATAATCCGCCACGCCGTCTATCTCCGCAAGGGCGTTTACCGAAAACATATCGGTCGCGCCCATAACGGCTACGCACTCTTCGGTGTGTACCACCGCGTCGTTCACGACGTATTCCACGACGTACCGTCCGCCGCGATCCGCCGTAAACTTATTTCCGCAATAAGTAACCCCGTCGGGCGTCGTGACGTTTGACTTCGCCTTGACGGTCGTTCCCCCCGATTCCGCGTAATAATCGGGAATACTTACGACGTCGCCTATCCTGACTCTGTCCGCGAGCGGCTCCGCAAGTCCGACGGGCGTTTCGCCTTTGACGTCCGTAACCGCTCCGACGAGCAGACAGGATATAGCGGTAGCGGCTATAAGACATATCTTTGTCAACGATGATCTTTTTACGCTCGTCATTAACCTTTTACTCCCCCTATCGACATATTAGCCATAATTTTCTTGTTGAAAAACCCGAATAGAATAAGGATCGGAACCGCGACTAAAATCATGGCGGAAACGCTTACGGGCGTACTGCCCTGTCCTTCCTGACCGCGCGTCACACGTACGAAATAATACATACCGTACGCCATAACGGGGTGAGAAGACCAATATATCATCGGTATCTGATAATCGTTCCAGAACGCTATGAAATTGAGAAGCATCACCGTAGTGATGGTCCCGATGGAAATGGGGAAAATTATCCCCAGCATAACCTTGAAATCGGACGCTCCGTCCAACTCCGCCGCTTCGGTATAGTCCTTGGGTATGACCTTGAACTGTGCGTGGAATACCAAAAAGTATATCCCCAAAAAGTTGGCTTTAAGGACGTATAGACCAAATAGAGAATCCATCAGATGCAGGTTCTCCACCATTCTTATCTCCGACGGCAACGCGCCGACTATGGGGATCGCCATAGTCACGAGAACTATGCCGTATATAACCTTTCCGAACCTGAAATCGAATCTCGCCACGAGATAAGCCATTACGCAGGGCACCATCGTCGCGATAACCGCGCATCCGCCCGAATAAAGTACGGAATAGACAAACATTTCCGTTATATGCACGCCGTCGCCTATGTCCACCTTGAATTTGGTAAACGCCGTGATAACGTTCTGAAAAGTAAACCACGTCTTTACCGAACCGTCTTTTAACCGCTGAAACCCGAGCATCATCAGAACGTCTTCTCTCGCCGTTCCGAAATCGTACATATTGTAATCTATGAACGAAGTGTAAAACGCCCACAGTAGCGGAGTCAGCAGAATGACCGTGTATACCGCAAGTATGACGCATAAAACGGTCAGACTCGCGCTGAAATAGCCGCGCTTTTTGTTTTTTACCGTCGTCGCCATACCCGTCACTCCTCGAATCTTTTGCTGAATTTTCTGAATAAGACCGTCGGAACGATGGCTACCGCCGTACAGCAAAGTCCCAACGCGCTCGCAAAACCGTAATAGGTTTTTCCGTACGCTCCGCCGTTTTGCGCGATAACGAACATATAATAACCCAGCGTGTCGGCGTCGGGCATATTGGTCGCTATCCACTCGCCGTAAAAAGTATAGAGATTAGCCTGATTCGCAAACGCCCCCGCGATCGTCGCTATCATAAACGTCGACACCGTGCCCATTATTTCGGGCATAACTATGGAGAACAATTCTCTCATTTCCCCGACGCCGTCTAACTTCGACGCTTCGAGAACGGACGGAGATATCTGTTCCATAGCGTTGCTGTAAAGAAGGACCTGCGTGCCGAAACTCAAAAATATGGAGTATGACATCACCGTCCTGAACACAGTCATGGGATCGCTGCTCGCGAGCATATTTTCCCAGCCGAACAACAGCGGAAGAAGATCTCTCGACAAACACTCGAATATGTTTGCGAGCAAAACTCCCGGCAGGATCGAAGGTAAAAACAATATAAATCTGTAAAATCTGCCTATCTTCTTGCTCTTGAATACAAAGTAAGAGAACAATATCGCTACCATCGTCCCGAAAACGGCGGTAAAAAACCACAGTATGACCGAGTTTTTTATAGCCGGCGGAAGAATATTGTTGTTTATCGAGTATTCTACGAAAATATCCTTAAAGTTCTTGAATACGTCGCCCTGAATAAACTTAAACCTGCCGTTTATCGGATCGTATTCCTGAAACGCCAACAAAAAACTTTGGAAGTTGACGCCTATATAAAACAAGCAAAATTGTACCAGCGGAATGACCATCAGTCCGTAGTAAAAAAACTTCCTTTTACTGAAAACAAATCTGCTTTTCGGTTTTTTCAAATTTTCTTTCACGGTTTTCCCGTTGCTTTCCGCCATAGTTTACTCCCGACCCGTCCTATTCCGCGCGCCGCCCGAAAGCGGCCGTGCCGCGACGTTTTATCAATAGGCTTTGTACAAACCGTCAAAATATTCTTTAGCCGTCAATCCCGCGTTCAACCTGAACTGACTGAACGGGTTGGTTACGGGCTGACTGCCGAATTTGGACGTCCACGCCCAAAACTCCAATCTCATCTGCGTGGAATTGGCGATATAAGTAAGGTTATCCGAATACGGGTATACTATATCCGCGTTTTCCTTCATTTGCATAAGGGATCTTCCGAAATAGGTCATCTGTTCTTTGTCCCCGTCGGAAACGGTATAGGTATAAGGACGCGTGATCGACGTGAGCTTCGTAAACGAAGCGAGTTCGGCTTCCGTATGCAAAAATTTCAGAAATTCTTTCGCCGCTTCCAATTTTCCGCCGTTCGTCGCGGCGTTTATAAAGCAGAAAGATTCGTTGGAAGATATCCATGTCTGCTTAGCCGAACGGGTTTCGTCCGCCATGGGTATCGGCATAAACGCAAACCTTCTCGTGGTCTTATAATCTTTTCCGCTTATATCTCCCCTGACATCCAACTTCGAAACGG
>CAMNIW010000002.1 GCA_946540675.1 uncultured Clostridia bacterium
CGAGAGCAGCGAAATAACCGATTCCATAAGGCGCGGACACATAGCCTACGTCATCAATACCAGCGAAGTCGGCGCGGCGAGAGAACTCTCGGACGGTTACGAGATAAGAAAATGCGCCACCGAAAGCAACGTCACTATGTTTACGTCGCTCGACACCGTAAGGGTTTTGCTCGACGTACTCGAAGAGACCACGCTCACCATATCGACGATAGACGCGTAAAATTATGAAACAGGGAATATATACCGTAAGCGAAAACTTAAAAATAGCGGACGGAGTTTACAGAATGACTTTGTCGGGCGACCCGTCCGCAATAACCGCGGCGGGGCAGTTCGTAAACCTTCTTACGGACGGGTGTTATCTCCGTCGTCCGATCTCGGTGTGCGAAGTAGGAAAAGACGGCTTTACCATAATATATAAAGTCGTCGGCAAGGGCACGGAGAAGATGAGCCGCGCGAAGAAGGGAGACGAATTCGACGTGCTGACGGGGCTCGGCAACGGTTACGACGTCGCGGCGTCGGGGAAAAGTCCGCTCCTTATAGGCGGCGGAGTCGGAGTTCCGCCCCTTTACGAACTCGCCAAAAGGCTGACGGCGCAGGGAAAACGGGTTTCGGTGATAATCGGATTCAACAAAAAGAGCGAAGTCTTTTACGAAAAGGAATTTTTATCTCTCGGATGCAAAGTGTTCGTCGCGACGGCGGACGGGTCTTACGGAGAAAAGGGCTTTGTGACCGACGTTATGAAAAAAGTCGGTACGTATACCTATTTTTACGCCTGCGGACCCGAACCTATGCTCAAAGCGGTGTATAAGAAATCGGAGACGGACGGAGAATTCAGTTTCGAGCGGCGTATGGGTTGCGGCTTCGGCGCGTGTATGGGCTGTTCGTGTAAAACCGTGACGGGCAACAAGCGCATATGCAAGGAAGGACCCGTCATAAAGAAGGGGGATATAATATGGGAAGACTGAGCGTTGACCTTTGCGGCATAGAACTCGACAATCCGGTAATACCCGCAAGCGGCACTTTCGGCTACGGTTACGAGTTCGCCGATCTCTACGACATAAATATTCTCGGGACGTTTTCTTTCAAGGGTACGACCAAAGAGCCGAGATTCGGCAACCCGACGCCGAGAATAGCCGAATGCGCTTCCGGTATGCTCAATTCGGTCGGGCTGCAAAACCCGGGCGCGGAAAAGGTCGTTTCGGAAGAACTTCCGCGGCTTAAAAAGGTGTTCGGCAAAAAGGTAATGGCTAACGTCAGCGGTTTTTCGGTCGAAGAATACGTCGAAACTTGCAGAATTTTGGACGGACAGGAGCAGGTAGGGTGGATAGAAGTCAACGTTTCCTGCCCCAACGTGCACGGCGGGGGGATGAGTTTCGGTACCGACGCGCGCGCCGCCGCCGAAGTTACGGCAAAGGTGAAGGCGGCGACTGAAAAGCCGATAATAATAAAACTTTCGCCCAACGTTACCGATATAGTCCCGATAGCGCGCGCGTGCGAAGACGCAGGCGCTGACGGGATAAGTCTGATAAACACTTTGCTCGGAATGCGCATTGACCTGAAAACGAGAAAGCCCGTACTCAAAAACGTGACGGGCGGACTTTCGGGGCCGGCGGTGTTTCCCGTCGCCCTTCGTATGGTCTATCAGACGGCGAAGGCGGTAAAAATTCCCGTCGTCGGCATGGGCGGAGTCGCGAGCGCCGAAGACGTGCTGGAAATGATGCTCGCGGGGGCGACCGCGGTAGAAGTCGGCGCCGCCAATCTCGTAAACCCTTACGCTTGCAGGGATATAATACGCGACCTGCCCGCGGCGATGGACAAATACGGAATAAAAACTCTTAAGGAGATAAGATAATGGCAAAAGACGTAATTATAGCCTGCGACTTTCCGTCAAAGGAACAGACGCTTGCTTTTCTGGATAAATTCACGGGGAGAAAACCCTTCGTAAAGATAGGTATGGAACTTTTCTATGCCGAAGGCCCCGACGTCGTGAGAGAGATAAAGAAAAGGGGACACAAAATATTTCTCGACCTTAAACTCCACGATATACCCAACACGGTAAAGCGCGCGATGGCGGTGCTGACAAAACTCGACGCGGACATAGTAAACGTCCACGCGGCAGGCGGCACGGAAATGATGAAAAGGGCGGCGGAAGGTCTTATAAGGGAAGACGGCACGCGTCCGCTCATCATTGCGATAACGCAACTCACGTCTACCGACGACGAAACTTTAAGGCGGGACATTCTCATTGACAGACCTATGGAAGAAGTGGTCGGAAGTTACGCGCTCACCGCAAAAAACGCGGGGCTCGACGGGGTGGTGTGCTCTCCGCTCGAAGCGGCGAAAGTGCACGGCGCGTGCGGAAAGGACTTTTTGACGGTAACTCCGGGCGTTCGTTTCGACGGCGGCGAAAAGGGCGACCAAAAGAGAGTTACCACGCCGGAAAAGGCGAGAGAACTCGGATCGGACTACATCGTTATGGGCAGACCCATAACGGCGGCGGAAGATCCGGTAAAGGCGTACGAAAGGGCGCTCAAAGAATTTTTGGGAGAGTGAAATATGGAAGAGAGAAAGGTAAAGATAGCAAAAGACCTGCTTAAAATCAAGGCGGTGTTTTTCAGCCCCGACAAGCCGTTTACCTGGGCGAGCGGAATAAAGAGTCCCGTGTATTGCGACAACAGGCTGACTCTCACCGCGCCCGACGTCAGGAACGACGTCGAAAACGGACTTGCGGAAGCGATAAAGGAGAATTATCCCGAAGTCGAAGTGCTTATGGGCACGTCCACCGCAGGTATAGCGCACGCCGCGATAGTCGGACACATAACGGGTCTTCCGATGGGTTACGTCCGTTCGGGCGCGAAAGACCACGGCAGGCAGAACCAAATCGAAGGCAAACTCGAAAAAGGACAGAAAGTAGTCGTCGTTGAAGACCTTATATCGACGGGCGGAAGCGTTCTCGAAGTGGTGGACGTTTTGAGAGCGGCGGGCGCGGAAGTGCTCGGGATAGCGAGCATTTTCACATACGGTATGAAAAAAGGCTTACAACGGCTTAAAGAAGCCGACGTAAAAAACGTTTCGCTCACCGATTTCGACGTGATAGCCGAAGTCGCGGCGGCGGAAGGGTATATAGAAAAAGAAGACGTCGAAAGGTTGATAAAGTTCAGGAACGACCCTTCGGACGAAAGTTGGATAAAGTGATATGAGAAGCGTAATAGATATTCTCGACCTTACGAGAGAAGAAGTGGACGGGCTCGTGGAAAAAGCCCTTGACATAATAGCCGACCCGAAGAAGTATTCGGAGATATGTCGCGGCAAAAAACTCGCCACGCTCTTTTTCGAGCCGTCGACGAGAACTCGTCTTTCCTTTGAAGCGGCGATGTACGAACTCGGCGGAAACGTCCTGTCCGTTCCGGGCGCGTCGCTGTCTTCGGCGGCAAAGGGAGAGAGCGTTGCGGACACCGCCAAAGTCGTTTCCTGCTACGCGGATATAATAGCGATACGCCACCCCAAGGAAGGCGCGGCCGCCGTCGCGGCGAACAGCGCGGACATACCCGTCATCAACGCGGGCGACGGCGGACACTGCCACCCGACGCAGACTCTTACCGATATGCTGACCATACACAGGGAAAAGGGCAGGTTCGACGATCTCGTCGTGGGATTTTGCGGCGACCTTAAATACGGCAGGACGGTACATTCGCTCATAAACTCCCTGTCGCGGTATAAAAACGTAAAACTCGTTCTCATCTCGCCCGAAGAACTGAAACTTCCGGGATACGTAAAGCGCGGAGCGATAGCGAGAAGCGGTATGGAATACGTCGAAACGGCGAGCCTTGAAGAATATATGCCCGAACTCGACGTCCTTTATATGACGAGAATACAAAGGGAAAGGTTTGCCGACGCCGACGAATACGAAAGGCTTAAAGACAGTTACGTTTTGACGCCCGAAAAACTCGTCCCCGCAAAAGAAGATATGATAATACTTCATCCCCTTCCGCGCGTCAACGAGATAAGCGTCAGGGTAGACGAAGACAAAAGGGCGTGCTACTTCAAGCAGGCGCTCAACGGCAAGTATATACGTATGGCGCTCATACTCAAACTGCTCGAAGAAGCCGAAAACAAGGAGAAAGAGCCGCCGTTTAAGGGCAAGAAGTTGATTTACGGCAAGTATACCTGCAAAAACGACAGGTGTATAACGACCGTCGAACAGGAACTCACGCCGATATTTTTCCCCGCGGAGTGCGAAGAAGGAAAATTCCGTTGCGCCTACTGCGAGAAAAAAGTCAAAACCGAATAGAGAACGCCGAAAAAAGCGGGGACGGAAAATTCCGTCCCCGCTTTGCGGTCATCAAAACTCTTCACCGTTGAGTCTGGTTATTATTTTAGCCATCGCCTTTATTTCGGAGTCGCTCATATTTTCGGAGTATTCGGCAAGGACGCCCGCAGTCTGTTCTTCGGTCTTACACTCTCTGACCGCCGAGAGAGCCGAAGGAAGTTTGTCTTCGGGGACGAAAGTCTTTATAAGTTCTTCCGTCGCGTCTTTTTTTGCGCCCCTGCAAAAGACGTTTCCTATCGCGAAAGACAGTCCGAAGACGGTCGTTCCGCGCTCGGGGAGCGTTCCGAAGTCGCCGCCCGTCGCGGCGAGATATACGGCAAAGGCAAGAAAGGAAAGGGCGAGTTTTATCGCCGTTTCCGTGCGTTCAGGCAGACGGGGAAACAGTTTTCTTATCGCCGCGTATACGGCGAGCACCGCGCCCGCGGCGAGAAAAGTTTCCAGTCCGAAACGATTGAGCATCGCGAATATTTTTACAGTTTCCATTTTCACCGCCTTACGGGCGGAGAAATCCGGGCGAAATGCACTTTTCCGAGAAAGCACAAAGGTCTGCCGCCCGTTTTTTCACCGCCTTACGGGCGGAGAAATACGGGCGAAACGCACTTTTCCGAGAAAGCGCAAAGGTCTGCCGCTCGTTTTTTCACCGCCTTACGGGCGGAAAAATCCGGGCGAAGCGCACTTTTCCTGTCGAAGAGCGGAAACAAACCGCCCGTTTTTCACCGCCTTACGGGCGGAGAAATCCGGGCGAAACGCACTTTTCCGAGAAAGCACAAAGGTCTGCCGCCCGTTTTTTCACCGCCTTACGGGCGGAGAAATCCGGGCGAAACGCAAATTATTCGTCGTCGTTTTTCGGCTTCGGGAAAGATTTTTCGCCCGTCGGCAAAGGAGCGTTTTTTTCGGGCTCGCTTCGCCGAAATAAGCCGTCGGGCAAATCGGGAACGTTTTTAAGCCTTTTCGGGCACAACTTCTTTTTCAAATAAAACCTGTTCGGCATATATCCCTCCGCCCTATCGTTTTTCCAGACGCGGAAAGATTATAACGCCGTTTTTCCGAAAGTCAAGAGTTTACTGTCAGCAAACTTTTTTGAAAATTCTCACGCAAAAGGCGGTCATATCGTCTTTCGCTTCTCCGCCCGTAAGAGCGAGCGCGCGGTTTAATATGTTGTCCGCGAGAATTTTGGGGTTGAGAGCCCTTTGCGACGACAAAAACCCGACGAGATCGCCGGAAGAGCCGAACGCGTCCGACACGCCGTCGCTCATAAAGACTATCACGTCGCCGCTCGAAAGAGTTGTTCTGCTTATCGTCGGGCGCATTTCGTCGAGTATTCCGAGCGGCAAAGAATTGCCTTCCACGATCTTTACCGAGTCCTTTGTGACGACGAAGGAATACGGCGAGCCTATCTTTATGAAGTCCGCACCGCCCGAAGAAAGGTCGATGACGCCTATATCCATGGCGGTGAAGTCGTCTTTGCGGTTAAAGGCGAGAAGTTTGTTTACCGTGGAAAGCACGGTTTCGGACGGAAGTCCCGCCTTGTAAAAGGTTTCGACCAGCGATATGGCGGTGGCGGAAACGTCTTCCGCGCCTTCTCCGCTGCCCATACCGTCGTTTAAGGCTATCAGGAACTTGTTTTCGGACAGTTTGGTCACCGAGTGGGTGTCTCCGCTTTTTTGCTTGTCGGATTTTGTCGTCGCCGCTATCCCGAACACGGCGTCGAAAGTCGGCGCGCGCTTTAACGTTACGGACGACAGATCTCGCGTAAGGTCGGCTTTTGCGGTTATCGCCGGCGGAAAACCGAAAACTTCTTCCACGGACTGTAAAAACGCCTTTTTGGCGACGTCTTTTTGCGGAAGAGTGACGTTTATCTCGACGTCGCTATCGTCGCCGAACACGAGCGCTTCGGTCGCAAAAATGCCTTCCGTAAACAGTTTTTTAAGCAATTTCTTTTCGCTGTCGCGCCTGATTTCGAGTTGTCTGCTCATAGAAAAAGCCAACGCTTTCAAAACCGCAGACAGTCCTTTCGTTTCGGACAGGACGAGTTGTCTGCCGCTTTCAAGCGCTTCGTTTTCGTCCATTTCGCGCTCGAACAGTTTTATAAGAGAATTGACTTTTTCGGTCACGCTTTCGGGATAGGCGCAGTTTTCCGAGAAGGATCGGGGAAGGTCGACAAGGTTCAGTCTGCCTTTGGCGAACCCGATAGACACCGCGTTTTTAAGTATTTCGGGCGAAGGGAAATCGCGGTTGCGGCACTTTTTAAGCGACGGACAAACCGAACACACCGAAAGAAGCACGTCTTCGGCGGCGTTGTCCGTTATGCTTTCTTTGGAAACCGTTTTTTCTCCGAGTTTTTGCATAGAACCGTACATTTCGTCAAAGACCGCCGCGATTTCGTACAGTTTTCCCGATACGGCGGAGCGGTTGCGGTTTACCGAGTATCTTACGAGATTGTCCGATTTGTATAGAGCCATCGCGTCCTTTAACCGTGAAAGACGCTTTGTCGGCGTAAAGAGAAACACGACCGACGGTATCAGCAGGATAAGCGAATAAGCGGGATCCTTTACGGGATAAACGTCGGTGAACAGCCACAGCATCACCTGTACCGCGACGACCGAGAAAGAAGTCAGTATCTTCGAGCGTTCGGAAAAAATCATCGCGGCAAGCGAACACACGAGAAATATCCCCATCGCCGAAAAACTCCTTTCGTACAGGCACACGGGCAGGGCGGACACGGCGGCGACCACGGCGGTAAAACCTTTCGGAAGGATGACCGCGGCGTAAAGCGTTATCGTAAGCCCCGCGGCTTGCCAGGCGTATGAGCCGAGTGAAACCGTCGCCCCGTACCCCACCGCGCAAAACAGCGTCGCCGCGGCTATAAACTCGTCGGTTTTTACGCGGTATCTGAGACCTTTTATCAGCATAACGCGCGCGCCTGCGGTCATAATCACCGAAAAAGCCGAAACGGTTACGGAAATCACCGTCTTTTCGAGATAGCCGTAAGACGGTGACGCGGCGATAAAGGGTATAAGAGATATAAACGTGAGCGGTATTATCTCGAAAGTCGGCGTTCTTTTGTAGCGTCCCGCGATAAAAAAGTACGCGCATATCACGGCGCCGCAGGTCGCGCCTATCCATATCGGCGTTATGTCCGCGGATATGCAAAAGGGGAGAGCGTACAGAAAAAACGACGGAAGCGGATTGAGTCCGGCTCCGAGATTTCCGACGAGAAGCGCGGCGGAAAGCGGTGAAAATTTTCCGTCGGCGAGAGTTATAAAGACGTAGCCGACAAGGGTTGCGGCGTACTTCAGGATCCTTTTAAGGTCGACAGGTTTTCTCATAAAACAAGTCCCTTTTTCGTTTGATACAAAGATTATAAAGGACTTATCCGCGAAAATAATGCGTATTACGGTCGAAATTTGACCTATATTAGAAAAGTCGCGCCGACCGAGCGGCCTAAAGCGTTTTCCGCTTAAAAAATTTACGCCCCCGCGGTTTTCCGCGGGGGCGTAAGAGTTTTGTCGTATATGCGTTTTCAGTCTAATGCGCGCGTGCCGAATTTACGGACGTTTGCGACGAATACGTTTTCTTTGCCGAAAAGCGAAGACATATTCTTTACGTATTCTTCCTTTTCTCCGTCGCCTACGATAGCGAGAACGGATCCCGCGAAGCCGCCGCCGTGCACTCTCACCGCGCCGTCTTTTATTATGCGACGGGAAATCTCTATGCCGAGTATCACGGGTTGACTTTCGTCGGCGGGAACGGCGCAGTTCTGCAGTTTGTCAAGGCTTGACGTCCCCGACTCGTTGACCGCTTTAAGGAAAGTTTTCGCGTCCCCCGCATCCAGCGCTTTCGCCGCCGCGTCCACGCGCTCGTTCTCTTCGAAGAAGTGCAGAGCGCGGAGTATCGCCCGTCCGCTGAATTTATGTCTGAGAGCGGGAAGACTGTCGAAAAAGTCGCCGTAATCGACTTCGCGAAGGACTTTTTTGCCGAAGTACTCCGCGACGCTCTCCATCTCGGAGCGTATCGCGGCGTAGTGCGCCGTAAGAGACGCGTGGTCTCCGCCCGTGTTGGTTATCACGAGCGAATATCCGCTTATCATCGGGAATTTGTCTATCGTCGGGTCTTTCGGGTCTTTGAAATCGAGTTTGGAAAGGGAGCCTATCGCGATCCCGCTTTGGTCGAGAAGACCGCAGGGTTTCCCGAAATAGACGTTTTCGGCGTACTGCGAAACGATCGCCTTTTCTACGGCGGTCATCTTTCCGCCGAGATAAAGCGAGTTGAATATCTCGGCTATAAGCACTTCGAAAGCCGCCGAAGAAGACACGCCCGCGCCCTTGAAGACGTCAGAAGTCATATAGGCGGTAAATCCGCCGAGTTCGCCGTACTTTTCGGTAAGTTTTGCAGCGACTCCGCGCGTAAGCGCCGTCGACGTTCCCTTTTCCCGTTCTTTCGGGGCAAGGTCATTAAGAGATATTTCGAAAGGTTTGTACCCGACCGAACATATCTTTATTATCCCGTCGTCGCGCCTTTTTACCGCCGCGAGAATATCGCAGGAGATAGCCGCGACCAGCACTTTGCCGTGGTTGTGGTCGGTATGGTTGCCGAGTATTTCGGCGCGACCGGGGGAAGAAAACAGCCTTTCGGGAAGGCTCCCTTCGCCCGCGGCAAATTCGGCTTCGAGAGCCGCCGCGCGCCCTTCTATGTAGTTTTTGTCGAAAGAGTCGCCGTAAAAATCGCGAAGATCCATAATCCACCGTTTGTTTTCAGATTTGATGAAATTATAGCATTACGGAGAAAAAATGTAAAGTTTTATTCGTATATCGCTCAAAAAGTTTTGTCAAAGCGGGAAAAAACGATTGCAAAATTGTATATTATATGTTAGAATATTATGGCTATAAAATTCACACTCGGGCTTTGCGTCCGTTCGTGCCTTTCAAAAAAATTCAGTCGGAAAGGTAAAGGTCGCGTAAAAAAAGAGTTCGGGGAGGAATAACGGAGGAAATTATTATGGCAGTAACATCTATGAAACAACTTCTCGAAGCGGGCGTCCACTTCGGGCACCAGACCAGAAGATGGAACCCCAAGATGAAGAAGTACATCTACGGCGAAAGAAACGGTATTCACATCATCGACCTTCAGATCACGGTCGACCTTGTGGAAAAAGCTTACGACTTCGTCGTCGATCAGGTAAAAGAAGGCAAGACCGTTCTTTTCGTGGGGACCAAGAAGCAGGCTCAGGAAGCCATTCAGCAAGAAGCCGAGAGATGCGGTATGTACTACGTCAATTCGAGATGGCTCGGCGGTACGCTCACCAACTTCAAGACCATCAGGACGAGAATAGACAGACTCAACAAACTCGACAATATGGAAAAGACGGGCGAGTTCGACCTTCTTCCCAAAAAAGAAGTTCTCGGACTTAAAGCCGAAAGGGATAAACTCCTTTACAATCTCGGCGGAATAAGGGAAATGAAAGGTCTTCCCGGCATTATGTTCGTAGTCGATCCCAACACCGAAGCCAACGCCGTCAAGGAAGCGAGAAAACTCAATATTCCCGTCGTCGCGATAACCGACACCAACTGCGATCCCGATCTCGTGGACTACGTAATATCGGGTAACGACGACGCTATAAGAGCGGTAAAACTCATCGCTTCGATAATAGCGGACGCCGTAATAGAAGCCAAACAGGGCGAAGACGCCGTAAGACGTAACGTCGTGGACGAAGAAGTCGAAGCCGAAGCCGAGACCGAAACCGTCGAAGCGCCCGTAGAAGAAGTGACCGAAGCGCCCGCCGAAGAAGCGACCGCGGAAGTTCAGGAATAATTTAATCAAGGAGAGAAACTATGAATTTTACCGCACAGGACGTCAAGACGCTCCGTGAGAGAACGGGCGCCGGAATGATGGATTGCAAAAACGCTCTCGTCGAAATGGACGGAGATATGGAAAAGGCTATCGACTATCTCAGGGAAAAAGGCATCGCAAAGGCCGCTAAAAAGGCGGGCAGGATCGCCGCGGAAGGCATAGTCGACAGTTATATACACATGGGCGGAAGAGTCGGCGTTCTTCTCGAAGTGAACTGCGAGACCGATTTCGTCGCGAAGGGCGATATGTTCAAGGCTTTGGTACACGACATAGCGCTTCAGATAGCGGCGGCCAATCCCCAGTACGTAAGACCCGAAGAAGTTCCCGAAGAAGTTATCGAGAAAGAGAAGGCTATTCTCCGCGCGCAGGCTCTCGAAGAAGGCAAGCCCGAAAAGATAGTCGACAAGATGGTAGAAGGAAGAATCAAGACTTTCTACGAAGATAACTGTCTTTTGTGTCAGAAATTCGTAAAGGATCCTTCCAAGACCATAGATCAGGTCGTCATCGAAGCCACGGCTCAGATAGGCGAAAAGATCTCCGTCAGAAGATTCGTCCGTTACGAAATGGGCGAAGGACTTCAGAAGAAAGAAGAAGATCTCGCCGCGGAAGTAGAAGCGCAAGTCGCAGCAATGAAGAAGTAATTTTAGCGTTTCGTGGGGGAGTTAAATCAAAACTCCCCCTTTTTTATAAATCGGCGAAGCCGTAAAAACGGGGGTATTCCTATGGCGTACAAATACAAGAGATTGCTGTTGAAAATCAGCGGAGAAGCCTTGGCGGGCGACAAGAAACACGGATTCGACGCGAACGCGCTGTCCTGCGTGGCGGGGCAGATCGCCGAACTCTCCGAAGCGGGGGTCGAGATAGGCATAGTCGTCGGCGGCGGAAACTTCTGGCGCGGAAGAGAAGGCGACGAGATGGATAAGACCACCGCGGACTATATGGGAATGCTCGCCACGATAATCAACGCGCTCGCGGTGGCGGACGCGCTCGAAAGAAAAGGCGTCGAAGCGAGAGTGATGACCGCCCTTTCGGTATCGGGCGTCGGCGAAGAGTTTAACTGCAAGGCGGCTAAAAGGTATTTGTCTGAAGGCAAAGTCGTGGTGTTCGGCGGCGGCACGGGCAGTCCGTGTTTCTCGACGGACACGGGTGCGTCGCTCCGCGCGGTGGAGATAGACGCGGAAGTCCTTCTTCTCGCCAAAAACATAGACGGCATTTACGATTCCGATCCGAAGACAAACCCGAACGCCGAAAAGTACGATTCGCTCACTTACGACGAATACGTCGAAAAGGGGCTCAAAGCGATGGATACGTCGGCGGTCGTGATGTGCAAGGAAAACGGACTTAAAATACACGCTTTCGGACTTTCGGGCAAGGACTCGATAGTAAAGGCCGTCACGGGCGACGGAGAAGGCACGGTAATTTACGGGAAATAATTTTTTCGAAAAGCCTTGTGCGGACGGACGCAATAATATATAATTGAGTATATAAACAAGGAGGAACAATTATGGCACTCGATCAGGAAAAAGTTGAAACGATAATAATGGACGCCGAAGAGAAATTCGAAAAGACGTTGTCCGTTTTCAGAGAAGATATTATGCAGATGAGAGCGGGCAGGGCGAATCCGCACGTTCTCGACAAGGTAAAAGTGGACTACTACGGCACGCCGTCGCCGATAAATCAGGTCGGCAATATATCCGTTCAGGACGGGCAGAGCCTTGTTATTTCCCCGTGGGATAAATCTCTTCTGAAAGCGGTGGAAAAGGCTATTCTGGTATCCAATATCGGCATAACTCCCACCAACGACGGAAACGTCATAAGGCTGGTTTTCCCCACTCTTACCGAAGAGAGAAGAAAAGAGATAGTAAAACAGGTCAAGAAGATGGGCGAAGACGCGAAAGTCGCCGTGAGAAACGTAAGGAGAGATTGTCTCGATTCTCTTAAAAAGATGAACAAGAACAAAGAGATGACCGACGACGAATACGCTAATTACGAGACCGATATCGAAAAGACCGTCAACAAGACCGTTGAATCGATAGACAAACTCACTCAGGAAAAAGAAAAGGAGATCCTTACCATATAATGGATAAGGAAGTCGCGGCCATGCCCCGTCACGTCGGCTTTATAATGGACGGCAACGGCAGGTGGGCGCAAAGACGCAACAGAAAAAGGACTTTCGGTCATAAAAAGGGCGCGGAAGTCATAGAAGAAGTAGTAAACGAGTGTTTTCTCGAAGGCGTCGAAGTCGTAAGTCTTTTCGCTTTTTCGACCGAGAATATGTCGCGGCCGCAGGAAGAGAAAGACAGGATATTCGACCTTTTGGGCAAGTTTTTGAAAAAGTATTCCAAAAAACTCGTCGAAGAAAAGATACGCTTGATCGTTTCGGGCGACCTTTCGCCCCTTCCGCAAAATCTCGCGGGGGAGTGTGCTTTACAAATGGCGAAAACGGCGGGTTTTTCGGAAAAAACGCTCAATATAGCGATAAACTACGGCGCAAAAGCAGAGATAACGGCGGCGGTCAATTCCCTTATAAGAGAAGGCAAAACCGAAGTTACCGAAGAAGATATAGAAGGACGGCTTTACACGGGCGGGCTTCCGCCGGTAGACCTTGTGGTCAGGACGAGCGGCGAACAAAGACTGAGCAATTTTATGCTTTGGCAATGTGCGTATGCGGAACTGTATTTCACGGACGTGTTGTGGCCGGACTTCCACAAAGAAGAAGTAAAAAACGCGCTTGTCTGGTACGGTACGAGAAAACGCCGTTTCGGCGGAGTATAAGCGGTATTTGCCGCTTTTCTCTTTTCGGCGCGCGGAGAGATATATGAAGAAAAGACTTATAACGGGTATAGCGATACTGATATGGATCGTCGCGGTGTTCCTGTTGAAATTTTATTTGCAGGCCGAAGTGCTCGGCAGGAAGGCGGGATCGCTGATATTCGATTTCTGTCTTATGATAATTGCCGTGATCGGTGCATACGAAATGACTCGGGCGCTCGGGGATAAGATGATAAAAACGGAAAAAGTACTCGCCGTTTTGTTTCCGATAGCCGTTATGCCGCTCGCTTCGCTTATTGGTATGCAGGCAACCGTAATCGCAATGCTCGTCGCGGCGGTCGTCACGCTCTCCCTTTTCGTTGTCCGATACAGCGTCGCCACGATAGAAGGAATAGCGTATACTTTTCTCATATTTTGCTATCCGACGATAATACTTGCCCTTCTCGTAGCGGTCAACCACATCGAGATGTTCACAAACGGCAAGATAGACAGTTTTGCCCCCCTTCTCACGACTTTCGTCGTGTCGCCGCTCGCGGACGTGTTCGCGTATACGGTCGGGAGCATAGTAAAGGGCAAAAAACTTTGCCCCGCGATAAGCCCAAACAAGACGGTCAGCGGCGCGATAGGCGGACTTATCGGCGGAACGCTCGGCGGTATAATCGCCTATTTCGTTCCTTGGCTTCTCGGCGCAAAAGTGCATTATTTCAGCAACATAGGCTTTGACCTGCTCTTATTCGGCGGTCTCGGGTTCGTGTGTTCGGTGCTTACCGAATTCGGCGACCTTGTGGAGAGCGCGATAAAGAGAAAACTCGGCATAAAGGATATGGGCAATATTCTCCCCGGGCACGGCGGAATGATGGACAGGATAGACGGACTTTTGTTCGCGTCGCCGCTTATGGTCATAGTGTTTTGCGTGATTTTGCCCCTTGCTTTATAATAATACGTCGGGATAAAGAATATAATAAGTAGAGAATGAAAGGTATTCATTCTCTATTTTTACAGGTGAAGTATGATAAAGATAGCCTTGCTCGGAAGTACGGGTTCGATAGGAAGACAGGTCCTTAAAACGGTCGACAGATACCCCGACCGCTTTAAGGTCGTTTCGCTCGCCTGCGAAAAAAACGCCGAACTCCTTTCAGGGCAAATAAACAGATACCGTCCTGAAACGGCGTGTATAAAAGACTCGGAAAAGGCTTATAAAATAAGGGAGATACCCAAGGAAACGACGCTTTACACGGGCGAAAACGCCTATCTCCACGCGATAAGTGAAGACGCGGATATAGTCTTTGTCGCGGTGTCGGGTTTTGCGGGGCTCGCGCCTACGCTCCGCGCGATAGAGATGAAAAAGAACGTCGCTCTCGCGAATAAGGAGTCGCTCGTCGCGGGCGGAGAGATCGTTATGAGCCTTGCCGAGAAAAACGGGGTAAAGATAATCCCCGTCGACAGCGAACACTCCGCGATATTCCGTTGCCTTAATTACGATTTCAAGGCGAAGTTCCGTCGGCTTATAATAACGGCGTCGGGCGGCGCTTTCAGGGATCTTACCAAAGCCGAGACGGCGAAGAAAACGGCGGCGGAAGCCCTTAAACACCCTAACTGGAATATGGGCAAAAAGATAACGATAGACTGCGCCACGCTCGCCAACAAGGGACTGGAAGTCATAGAAGCGTGCAGGCTGTATAACGCTCCGCTTGCCAAGGTAAAAGCGGTTATGCACCCCGAATCGATAGTTCACTCCATGGTGGAGTTCGACGACGGCGCGGTTATGGCGCAACTCGGCTATCCGTCTATGGAAGTGCCCATACAACTCGCTCTTACTTACCCCGAAACGGCGGAAACTGACGTTCCGCGGCTCGATTTTTCCGCGATGACTCTCAATTTCGGGGAGATAGATACGGACAAATATCCGTGCTTTTCGCTCGCCTTGAAGGCTTTTGAAGCGGGGGACAATTACCCTTGCGCGATGAGTGCGGCAAACGAAGCGGCGGTAGGGCTCTATCTCGAAGACAAGATAGGCTTTTACGATATAGCCGCCGCTATAGAATACGTTCTCGGCAAGGTCGAAAGGCTTAAAGCGACCGAAGAAAATCTCGGTTACACAGACTTTGCGGCAAGGGCGGCGGTATACCAAAAATTCGGGAGATAAAATTGGAACTTTCAATGCTTCTCGGTTTTTCTTCGGTGATGAAGACCGTAGGTAACGTTCTTCTCGCGGTGCTTATCCTGCTCGCGATGATAACGGTACACGAATTCGGTCATTATATCGTCGGAAAACTGTTAAAATTCAAAATAAACGAGTTCGCCATAGGTATGGGACCCGCGCTTTTCAAGCGCAAGAGTAAAAACGGAGAGATATTTTCCGTCCGTCTTTTTCCGCTCGGCGGTTATTGCGCTTTCGAAGGCGAAGACGAAGAAAATCCGAGCGAAAACGCGTTCAATAATAAAAAGCCCTGGCAAAGGATACTCGTACTGCTCGCCGGCGCGACGATGAATTATCTGCTCGCGCTTGCCGTGATATTTATGTCTTTCGGGATATACGGTCAGGCCCTTATCGGGGTAAAGTACGTCGCTTACGATCCGGTCTACGCCGAACAAAGTCTTCAAAACGGCGACAGCATACTGTCGGTGACGGTCGGCGGCAAAAAGACCAACGTCTATCTTACGACAGACCTTATCAACGCTTTGAACGGGAGAAAGGCGGGCGACGAAGCGTCCGTGGAAGTGCTTCGCGGCGGCAAGGCGGAAAAGGTTACGGTAAAACTCCGCAAAGACGTAAACTGCGGCAGTATGACCGAATCGGACAAGGTTTTCGACGCGCTCGGTTTCGGCTCGGCTTTTATGCTCGAAACGAACGGCAAGACGTTTGAAAACGGCGACTATCTTCTCAAAGCGGCAAACGGAGACAAGTACGAAGACGGGATATTCATAAATACCGAAGCCGACCTTTTATCCGCGCTCGCGGATAAGACTTCGGGCGAAGAAGTCGGTTTCTGGCTGTCGAGAAAGGGCGAGAGAATAAAGGTCACGTCCGTTCTTTCCGACGAATGGACGGCTGTCGATAAGACCGATTTTTCGGCGGTGTGCGCATATTTCGGCATAAAGTCCGCGGGGAATCGCGCCTTTTACACGATGACGTCGTACAGGAAAGTCGGATTTTTCAGGACGATAGCGCGCGGCTTCGAATATTCGGCAAAGATAGGCGGCACGATATTCCGCTCTCTCGGAGAACTTTTGACGGGTAAAATAGGCATAAGGTCGGTCGGCGGAACGATAACCACGATAGCGACGGCGTCAAAACTCGTCGGAATGGGTTTTGTATACGCTCTCGAAATAACGGCGTTTATCGGGGTAAATCTCGCGGTGTTCAACCTTTTGCCGATCCCTGCGCTCGACGGGTCGAGAATAGTCTTTTGCATAATAGAGTGGATAAGGAAAAAACCGGTAAACCGCAAGATAGAAGCGATAGTTCACGCGGTGGGGTTCGTTTTGATACTCGGTTTTGCGGTGCTTGTGGACGTGTTGCATTTATTTGCCTGACGTCCGCCGTTTTCCTTTGTTTATTGATAAACACAGCCCGCCGTGTTTCGCGGAAAGCGAAAACGGCGGGCTGAACTTTTGTTTTTGATTCGGACGCGGGATCTCTCCCGTTTTTATTTTTGCAAAGTGGCAAAAAATCTCTTCGACGCATAGTATATAATAACTTCCGTAAAAAGGGGGGATACTTATGATAAGATGCGATTCGCTTATTCTCGGCGCGGTGATAGGCGCGGCGGCAATACTCGCTCTCACAAAAGAAAAGGCGGTAAGACCGCCTTACGATCCGCCGTTCCCTTCTCTTCCGCCTTGCGGTTGCGGAGAAGAGAAAAAGAGACCGAAACCGCCCAAGTGCGATTGCTATTACAGGTTATACGAAAGGTATTGAAAGGGGTTGCCGCGTTCTCGCGGCAACCCCCGAATTTTTATCCGATTTAGTCAAATTATTCCGCTTGGGCGTTGTCGTTGACTTCCGCATTGCAATTACGGCTCTGATAGATAAGTCCGAATATTCCGCCGAGCACGGGGAATACGGTGGACGTGAGCGCGCCGAGCACTATGTTTATGATGTGCAATTTTTTGCTGCAGGTCCCCTCACTGAACGCTTTATACGCTTTCCCCGCGAATATTCTCAATACCAAGCCGGCGGCTATATAGATCAACGAGAAGATGATAAAGACTATGCCCATGGCGACGAGAACTTCACCTGTCAAAGCGACGGTTTCGCCGAAATTATCATAGGTCTGCCCGTTAAGCAAGGACGGATCGGCTATGGCGGCGACGCCCGAAGAGATCATAAATATTCCTGAGAATATACATATAGCCATACAGACTATAAATATCGTGGAGAATATTTTTGCGAGTTTGTACATAATTTGGGTTGCTTTTTTCATAATGTCTCTCCTTTTTTATAATTATATAATATAATTATTTTTCATAGATGGAAATATTGGTCACTCCGTCGGTTTCGGCGAGTTTTACAACGATTTTTTCTTTGAGAGAAGACGGAACGTTTTTCCCGACGAAGTCGGCGCGGATAGGCAGTTCCCTGTGCCCCCTGTCGACGAGCACGGCGAGTTTTATACTGCTGGCTCTCCCTGCGGAAAAGACGGCGTCTATCGCGGCTCTGGTAGTCCTGCCGGTAAAGAGAACGTCGTCCACCAGAATAACGTCTTTGCCTTCGACCTGTTCTTTTTTAAGTCCGCCGTCCACTTCGACTTCTTCCTTTCTGTCGTCGCGGTAGTGGGTTATGTCGAGTTCGTAGACGGGTATGGAAATTCCCGAACTCTGTTTTACGTTTTCGCTTATTATGCCGGCAAGCGGAACGCCGCGCGTTTTTATGCCGACAAGCGCGAGATTGCCGAGATTTTCCGTTCTTTCGATTATCTCGTAGGAAAGTCTTGTCAGCGCGCGTTTAACGGCGGTTTCGTCAAAAAGTTCGGTTTTGAATTTCATATTTCACCCCAAAAGCCCGTCGGGGCAAACGTTACCCGCGACAGGCTAATTATAACATATAATTTTATATAAAACAAGGGTTTTTCGTTTTTATACGGAGAAAGACGGCAAAACCGCTCCCGAATAAGCGCGGACTATATAGTCGTAGACGGCTTTCGTCTTCAAAGCGGCGACGAGAACTTTTATCTTTTCGGCGTTTTCGTTGCCCGCTTTAACGGCTATTATGTTGGCGTAAAGGAGAGCGGCTTCGCTTTCCGCGTTTTCGGAAGCGAGCGCGTCCTTGACGTTGAGCCCCGCGGCGAGAGCGTAGTTGCCGTTTATCACCGCGAGAGTGCCGTCGGCGGATTCTTTTAACTGCGCGGGGATTATCGACGCTTCGGCAAGTATTATTTCGTTGCCGTTTTTATCGGCGATGTCCTTGTCCGAAAGAGAATCGGAAGCCTTGACGCCGTCTTTAAGGGTTATAAATCCTTCCTGACCGAGAACGAACAGAGCGCGCGTGCAGTTGCTTCCGTCGCTCGGTATAATTATCTTTTTGCCCGTCTTGCCCTGAGCCGCGTAGTCTTCCTTTGTCACGTTTTTGCCGTACAGACCGAGCGGTTCGTAATGTATCTTGTCCACGGCGACGAGATGAGTGCCGTTTTGCCTGTTGAAGTCGGTAAGATAGGGTTCGTGCTGGAAGTAGTTTGCGTCGAGATCGCCTTGTTCGAGCGCGGTGTCGGGAAGAACGTAGTCGTCGAATATCTTTATTTTGAGAGTATAGCCCTTATCTTTAAGGACGTCCTTTACCTGTTCGAGAATCTCGGCGTGCGGCGTGGAAGACGCGCCGACGACTATTGTCTTTTCGTCTTTTTTGCCGCAGGAACCGAGAGATAAGACGAGCCCTGCCGCGAGTATCGCCGATACGGCGAACGCAATAAACTTTTTCATTTTTTGTTCTCCTTTTAATTTATTCTTTTATCGGTCTTTCTCGAAACGAGCATACCGAGTTCTTGTATTGCCTGTACCACGATCACGATTATCGCCACGGCTATCCATATTACGTCGCGGTTTCCGCGTTGGTATCCGTAGGTGACGGCTATCGCTCCGAGTCCGCCGCCCCCTATCGTCGCCGCCATCGCGGAATATCCGAGAACGGTGACCGCGGATATGACCGCGCCCGTTATAAGCGACGGCTTCGATTCGGGAAGATATACTTTGCGGATTATTTCGAAGTCGCTCGCGCCCATCGCCCGCGCGGCTTCTATCACGCCGCGGTCGGTTTCTTTAAGCGACGATTCGACCATTCTCGCCACGTACGGAGCGGCGGCTATGACGAGCATTACTATCATCGCCTTATTTCCGAGCCCCGTCCCGACTATGACTCTCGCCGCAGGCAAAAACGCGACCATAAGTATGATAAAGGGGAAACTTCTCAGCACGTTGACGATAAACCCGAGCGTTTTGTTGAGCCACGGTACGGGTTTAAGTCCGTTTTTGTCGGTCGCGCACAGGATTATCCCCAGCGGAAGACCTATCGCGTAGGCTATCGCCGTGGAAAGTGCGGTCATATACGTCGTTTCCCACAACCCCGTCAGTATCGTTCCGTCTTCAAACAGAGTTTTCAGCATTTGACTCATAATCGTTTTTCTCCTTTTTCCGCCACGAATTTCACGTTGTTTCCGACGAGAAAATCTCTCGTCTTTTCAAATTCTTCCCGTCCGCCCGAAAGGGTAAAGACGAGATGCCCGAAAATCTTGCCGTTTATGTCTTTGGTATCCGCAAAAACTATGTTTACGGCGACCCCTTTTTTTATGGCGAGATCGGATATTATCGGCATAGCCGAACCTTTTCCGTCGAAGATGAGCCTGAATTTATAACCGTCGCCCGCGTTCATCGACTTTACGAGATCGGGCAAAACGAGTTCTTTCGCCGTATCCGACTTCGGATCGGAGAACACGTCGGCGACTTTCCCGACTTCGGCTATTTTGCCGTCGCATATCACCGCGACTTTATCGCAAATGCGTTCTATCACCTTCATTTCGTGCGTGATCATTATTACGGTCACGCCGAATTTTGCGTTCACGTCCTTTATAAGCGAGAGTATGGATTCCGTCGTCGCCCTGTCGAGCGCGCTCGTCGCTTCGTCGCACAAAAGGTATTTCGGGTTGGTGGCGAGCGCCCGCGCTATCGCGACCCGCTGTTTTTGTCCGCCCGAAAGTTGCGACGGATACGCCTTGTTTTTATCTTCGAGCCCGACGAGAGAGAGAAGTTCTTTTACGCGTTTTTCGGCGTCCGCCCGTTTTACTTTCGCGAGTTCGAGCGGGAAGCGGACGTTTTCTTCGACGGTGCGCTGTTCCAGAAGGTTGAACCCCTGAAAGATCATACCCGCGTTGCGGCGGATCTCGCGCAGTCTTTTCGGGCTCGCTTTCGTCACGTCTTCGCCGTCTATAAGGACTTTGCCCGAAGTCGGGCGTTCGAGCATATTTATGCACCTTACGAGCGTTGATTTCCCCGCGCCCGAAAGGCCTATTATGCCGAAAATCTCTCCGTCTTCGA
The DNA here is from genome assembly GCA_946540675.1 of uncultured Clostridia bacterium. Lineage (GTDB taxonomy): Bacteria > Bacillota > Clostridia > Christensenellales > Borkfalkiaceae > UBA10281. Next base: position 20,480 of record CAMNIW010000002.1, read on the forward strand.
CGGTCAGGTTTACGCCTGTCAGCGCGGCGACGTCGCCGCGCGCCGTGCGGTAAGTTTTGTTTACGTCTATCAGTTCTATCACGGTAAACTCCTTTTTCGGGAAATAAAAAAACCCCGTCCTTAAACATAAGGACGGGAAAACAATATCTCCGTGGTACCACCTTAATTCGCCTTCTTCTCGCGAAGAAAACCTTATCGAGTACGCCGCTTCGAAACAAATCTCGGCTTGATACTCTGCCGCTTTTACGGGCGGACCCGTCGCAGACTAAAACTTTCATATTCGCCTGCGCCGCTCCGAGACCATGTTCGTCCGTAGGCGTCTTGCCCCTTTCACCGATACGGGGTTTCTCTGTGCGACGACTTGCGGAGTACTCTTCTCTTCATTGCGTTTGATATTTAATTGCGCCTATTGTACGATAAAAAATTCATCTTGTCAAGCGTTTAAGGGTGTTTTCGCGACAAAAAAAGTCGCGACGCGTCAAAAAGTTATCAAATACGCCCCGTCCGCATATAGTATAATGAATAAAAAAGCGGGAAGTGGTTTTATGTCTGCAAAGAGCAGGATAGCGCTCGTTTCGGAATGCGTTCAGGGGTTTTCGGTCGGCGGAAGCGTACGCGGAGTCGCCCGTACCGAAAAAGGAAAAGACGGAATAGTCCTTTCCGTTTCGCTCGTTCGCCTTGCGCCCGTGACGTACGGCAAATATCTCGCGTGCTATCTCGGCGGCGGTTTTTATAAAGCCGTTTTGTCCGATCTGTCGGGCGGAAAGTTTCTTCTTCCGAACGGCGCGGAAGAAGGCGGAGCGTTTGCCGTAGTGTACGTCGGCGACGGGTATAAGACGGTGGCTGTCGGCGGCTTCGGGAAAGACGTCGGAGCAAAGGAGTTTGAAGAATATGCGGAGATGTACGAAAAGGCTGGCGGTAAACGTCCGCAGGAGAAGGGCGGCGAAGAGAAGAAATACGACGACGAAGCGGTAGCGACCGAAAATTATTACGGCTATCCCGACGTGGACGCGGGCAGCCTTACGGTGGGGGAAGAAGATGGACAAAAAAGCGTATATGCAGGCGATACGGCTGAGCGGACTTATAGCGGAGAAAAAGAGACGGGAGAAGAAAAAGAAGACTTCGGCGACTCTTTTCGCGCACGTTCGGGCGAGCCTTCTTATTACGAAAAGATAGAAAAGGAACTCGGCGGAATATTCGGTAAATTCCCCGAAGAGAAGTCGCTCGGACAAATGGTCGCGGGCGGCAGGTGGGCAAAGGTATCTTACGACGGCGAAAAGCACTACGTCGTGGGGGTTATCGAAGAAGACGGAAAACCGCGGTACGTATGTTTCGGCGTGCCGGGAAAATACGGAAAGCGTCCGGCGGAATTTACGGGATATTGTTCGTTTATCCCGATCTCGCCCTTCGACCTTAAAGGCGACGGCTACTGGGTGATTTTTCAGGACGCGGAAACGGGAGCCGCCCTTTAACGCTTGAAATCCGTCGGGAATTATGCTATAATCGCACTATGGTAAAACTCTGGATAAAGATAATAAAGGAAAACAGGATAGCAAAGCAGACCGAAGTCTTTCGCGACGAGAAATTTACTTACGCGCTCTTTCAGGAATACATATCCGAAGGGTGTTACGCGCTCGACGTATCCACCCCCGTCATTATAAGAAATCACATTATGCAGTTCGCCAAGTACAACGTGGTGGAGTTCAAGGCGGGCGACTTTATGGAGAGCGTCGATTTTGACAAGATGACCGTGGAAAATCTCAACAGATAGCCGAAATCGTTTGATTTATCCGCAATATTATGTTAATATAGACAAAGAAGGTTTTCGGAAAACACTTCAATAAAAAAACCGAGGTAAAAAATGAATAAGTTTTCCACGAAGATGTTGTGCAGGGCAGGTATTATCGCGGCGTTGTATATAGTATTGACTCTTATCAATCCTATATCGTTCGGTCCCGTTCAGATGCGGGTTTCCGAAATGCTGGTAATTCTGCCGCTTTTTTATGTCGAGAGTATTCCCGCGCTGTTTATAGGCTGCGCGCTGTCCGATATAATCGGCGGATTCGGGTATATAGATATGCTTATCGGCGGCGGAGCTACCCTTCTCGCGGCGATAGCGACCTATATAATAGGAAAGGCGATAAAAAACGTGTGGGCGCGGTTTTTCGTAGGCGCGCTTCCGCCCGTTTTGTTCAACGCTTTTCTCATTCCGATAATTTTTCTGCTCATACCCGAAGCGACCGATCAGACTTATATGTTCAACGTGATGACCGTAGGGGTCGGGGAACTGCTTTCGGTATACGTATTCGGAGCGGTCGTATATTTTGCGATAGTGAGATTGCAAAAGACAAAGGCGGGCAATCTGTTTTCGTGACGGAAAGATGAAAATTCGGTTTACGGGCGGTCGCTTGCCGCGACCGCCCGCCGTGTTTGTTGACAAGATTTTCCGCCTATGATAAAATATCGGTGAAAATAAAATATTTCGCAGGTGACTGATTATGGACTGGAACTGGGATAGTTTTTGGGCGGCGATAAGCGAGTGGTGCGCCAATACGGGCGTCAAAATTCTCATAGCGCTCATCATTCTCATAATTTCCTTTACGGTGATAAACGTATTCACCAAAAGAATGAGAAAGCGCGCCGAAAAAAAGAATAAGGAAAACAAGACGGTAGTAAAGACCTTCGCTTATATTTTAAGGATAACGCTTAAAATTCTGGTCGTTATAGCGCTTATCGGCTATCTCGGACTGGATACCAGCGGCATATCCGCGCTGATAGCGGCGCTCGGCGTAGGGGTCGGACTTGCCGTCAACGGCACTCTTTCCAACTTCGCGGGCGGCATTATGATAATTATGACCAAGCCTTTCCGCGACGACGACTATATCTCGGCGTGCGGTTACGAAGGGACGGTCGAAGACATCAAGATAATACATACCAAGATCCGCACTTTCGACAACAAGGTGATATATCTTCCCAACGGCACTCTTTCCACTTCCACGATAGTCAACTTTACCGAGAAGGATTTGAGAAGGGTAGACCATAAGTTCTCGATTTCTTACGAAAACGATTTCGGAAAGGCGAAGGAAATAATCAAAAAGGTCGCGGAAGAAAACGAACTCGTTCTTCGCGACCCCGAAGTCACCGTCGGCATAGCGGCTCACGGACAAAACTCGATAGAGATATTCGCAAGGGCGTGGTGCAAGACCGAAAATTATTGGCCGGTATACAATTATATGCTCGAAGCGGTAAAAAAGGCGTTTGACGAAAACGGCATACAGATACCGTATAATCAGGTGGACGTACATATAAAGCAGTGATTTTTCCGTTAAAAATATAACCCGTTTCTTCTGTTTTTATTTATAAAGAAAGCCCGCCGTTTTCGCCAAAAGCGAAAACGGCGGGCTGAATTTTTTTATTCACACTCGGCTATAAACCCGTCGACGATAAGCAAATATTTGCGGAAAGACAAATTCCCCGCGATAGATACGTTTGCCAATCTGTGCGAAATAATCGAAGCGTCCGCGGACGAAATACTCGGACTCAAATAAAGAACGGACGACCCGACGGGTCGTCCGTTTCCGTTTTTTTCAGAACGCGAACTGAATCACGCAAAACGCGGCGTATATCGCAAGGAGCGTTATTCCCTGCCAGCGCGAAAGTTTGTTTTTTATGAGCGGCGGTACAGTCAAAATCAGCATCACCGCAAACATTACGGGTATGTCTATTATAAACGAGCGGTTTATTCCCATAAACGTCGCTTCCGCCGGCACGGCGAACGGCCGTATTGCCACCGAAAGTCCGCTTACGAACACTATATTGAAAAGGTTTGCCCCGATAAGGTTGCCGAGAGAGAGCGAGCCGTGCCCCTTTATAAGCGAAGTTATCGCCGTCACGAGTTCGGGAAGGGAAGTTCCGAGCGCCACGAAAGTCAGCGCTATGACCGATTCCGGTATGCCGACCGTTTTCGCGATGATTATTCCGTTGTCGACGAGAAGGTTAGCCCCGAACGCAATGAGAGTCGCGCCGAACACGAGAAAGATTATATCCTTTATAATTCCCTTTTTGCCGCCGTTGTCTTCGGGTTTTTCTTCGGAATTTTCACCGAGAAGGGCGGAAGCCTTTTTCGCCTGTATGGACGAAAGGGTTATATATGCGACGAATATGAGAAGAAGGACTATGCCGATCCAGCGGTAGAAATATCCGAACACGTATGCGGTTATCGCGTATAAAACAGCCGACGCGAAGAAGAACGCCACGGGTATAAGCAACGTTTTCCTATCCGTTTCGGACGGTCGTATGGTTATAGTGAGCGCGGCTATAAGCGCGGTGTTGCAGATGACCGAGCCTATCGCGTTGCCGTAGGAGATGGCTCCCGATCCCTTTACCGCCGAAGTCGCGGAAACCATGACTTCGGGAAGAGTCGTTCCTATCGAGACGACGGTCGCGCCGATGAGCAGTTCGGGAATATGAAATCTCTTTGCGATCCCCGAAGCCCCGTCGACAAACCAGTCGCCGCCGAAGATGAGCATCACGAGCCCGACTACGAAAAGCAGTATGGCAAAAATCAGTTCTTTACTCATATACACTCCTATTATATAAATTTTGCCTGAATAAAAGACCGCCCTTTACGCATTAGTAAAGGACGGTCTTGTCAATTAAGTCTTTAACGATCAAACCGGAAGCTCATCGCTCCGTGTTAACGATATGATCCCGCAAAAGCGGTGACTACTCCCCATCGCTTAATATATTATCAAATCGAAATAAAATTGTCAACGAAAATTTGTCGAAAATAATTTTTTATGCCGTCGTATAAAATGACAGGCATTTGTCATATTTACGCCGTTATAATGCAAGTGTAAAACACGAAAGGAGAAAAATTTTATGGAAATGGCGGCAAGACTTATTATAAAGGGAGCGATAGCGGGCAACGCGGAAAATCAATACCGTATGGGCGACAAATACTTTTACGGCATAGGTTGCGACACCGACATAAAGGTCGCGGAGAGTTGGTACTGTCTCGCGGCTAAAAGGGGGCACGCGACTTCGGCGTATATGTACGGATATATATTGCTTACGGGAATGGGCGGAAAGGTAAACGTAAAGCGCGGAACGCGTTTTGTCAAAAAATCCGCGTATCTCGGCAATAAAAACGCTATACTGCTCCTTGCGAGAAACTATTTTTACGGTTACGGCGTAAAAAAGAACGACAAAAAGGCTTTTTCGCTCTGGGCAAAGGGCGCAAAACTCGGTTGCGCCGAAGCCGAATATTATCTCGGACTTTGCTACGACAAGGGCATATACGTCCGCAGGAACGTTCTCAAATCCAAAAAGCACCTTATGGCCGCTCTCGAAAGGGGGTTCGAGCCTGCCGGACAGGCGGTCAGAGATCTCGGATTTGTCGCCTGACGGCGTATATTGTCGACAGGGCGCATAGACCCGTAAAACTTCCGTTCTAAACGGTTTTTCCGTCGCATAAGATATAGCAGAAACCCAAAAAAGGAGATGTTATATGAAAGACGGAATTGAATACGCGGAGATGCTCGGACTCGGCGTTTCGTCGTGCGACGTAGTGGTAAAACCCGCGAAAAGGAGAAGAAAAAAGGCGGCGGACCTTAAAGAACGGGTCATAGAAAAGGTAAACGAAGAAGCGCCGCGCGAAGAGAAGACGGAAGAGCCGCCCGCGGCGGAAGAGTTTCACGCGGCGGAAGAAAAACCCGCAAAGAAGAGAAAATTCAGATTCGATATAGTTTACGCCGAAGGGATAGCCGTATTCGCGCTTATCGTGGCGATACTGCTTACCAATATTTTTTGGGAGAACAGCGGCATAAACACCGTTTTCAGAAAGGCTTTCGGCAAAGACGCAGAGAAGACCGACGCGAGAACGTACCAGAGTTTCAACGCGAAGTCGCCGTCGTCCGAACTCGCCGTCAGCGTCGACGCGGGCGTTATGACGTTCAGCGGTAAAGGCGCGCTTTATCCCGTGTGCGACGGCAAGGTTTCTTCGGTAGTCGAAGAAGACGGAAAGTATACCGTAACGGTAAAGCACAGCGACGTTTTCAGCACGGTCATATCGGGCGTCGATTACGTCTATACCGAAGTCGGCGGAGACGCGTTCAAATATATCCCGATAGGGTACGTCGCGGACGGGCAAGCCAAAGTCTATATGTATAACGGCGGAACGCTCGTCACCGATTATATAGTCGAAGACGGAACCATCATATGGGAAAGTTAAAAATAACGATCCACCCGTTGTTTTTCATATTCGGATTATACTTTGCCGCCATCGGCAAAGTATTTTCTTTTCTTACGTACGTCTGTTCGGCGGCGCTTCACGAAATAGGACACGCGACCGCGTCCGAAAGGCGCGGATACAGGCTCGACAGGATAACGCTTATGCCTTACGGAGCGGTGATAAGCGGCGACGTGGACGGGCTGGGATATAAGGACGAGTGCGCGATAGTGGTCGCGGGGCCGACGGTCAATCTCGCGATATATCTTTGCGTCGTCGCGAGTTGGTGGCTCTTTCCGGAGACCTATCCGTATACCGAGATCGCGGCTACGGCAAATCTCGCTCTATTTGCGATAAACCTTTTGCCGGCGTATCCGCTCGACGGGGGAAGGCTGCTCCTTTGCACTCTTTCGCTCGCGATAAAGCGAAAGACGGCGGTCGCGATAACAAGGGCGACGGGGGTCGTTTTGTCTTTGGTTCTATTGGCGGCGTTTATTTGGTCGTGCTTTGTCGCGGTCAATTTTTCCATACTCTTTTTTGCCGCGTTCACGCTCGTCGGTGCGCTCGATAAGAACGCAAAAGACAGATACGTGCGCATTTTTTCGAGCGTGGATACCGCTTCGGTCAAAAAGTGCAAAGCGGTAAAGACGATCGCCGTAAACGAAAACGCCACGATAAAGGATCTGTACGGAATAATCGACGGAGACAGCCTTTACAGGATAACGGTATACGACGGACGGGGGAGAAAGGTAAGGACTTACGAGCCCGAAGAAGTGACGGGGCTGTTTACCGAAAAATCTTTATATGAAAAAATCGCGTAGAAGGTGAATATATGGCTTTGATAGAAAACGCCCTTTCGGGGCTCGGATTCGGCGAAGAAATAACGCCTTGTCCTTTCAGGTACACGGTGATAGGCGGCAAGGCGGCGATAATCGAAGGGGTAACGGGGATAACCGCTTTTTCGGAAGACGCGATGGTCTTTTCGGTAAAGGGCGGTTGCGTTACGGTATCGGGCGAAGATCTCGCCGTCGTCCGTTACGGCGGCGGAGAAGCGCTCGTAAAGGGCGATATAACGGGGGTGACGACAGGGTGAAAAGGGGAAGACTTTACGCCGTCTATAAAGTTTCGGGCGAGAGCGCGGATATCTTTGTAAAACGGCTTTTCGCGGAAGGCATAGCCGTTAAGGACTGCAAAACGAAAGAAGACGGCGTTGTTTTTACCGCGGATTTCGCGGATAGCAAAAAAATTTTTGCAATTTCACGCAATATGTGTTATAATGTACGGAGAGTAAGGTATAGGGGCGGACTTGCCTTTCTCCGCTATGCGCTCGAAAACGTCGGGTTATTCGTCGGTTTCGCGCTGTTTTTCGCGCTCGTCTTCGCTTTCGACGGGATAGTGACCGATATAGAGTACGTCGGCGACGGAGAAAAACTTTCGGACGGAATAGAAGCCGTTCTTAAAGCGGAAGGGATAAAAGCGGGCGGATTTTTTACCGCCGATCCGCAAAAACTCGCCGAAAAGATATTTTTATCGTCGGACGGATTTTCGTTCGTTTCGGTAAAAAAGTCGGGAAGGCGGCTGTACGTGGAAGCGTACGGGAAGACCGTCGCGGCTCAACCCTTGGACACGAAAAAGGACAGACTTATAAGCGAAGTCGACGGAAAGGTGACCAAGGTCACGGTGATGAGCGGACTTGCGCTCGTATCCGCGGGGGACAAGGTAAAACGCGGAGAAACGCTCGTCGCGGGAGAATACGAAAAAGACGGCAAGGCGTACCGCACGTACGTCATAGCGGAGATAGAAATAGCGGCGGAGTACGTTTTCGACTACGAATGCCCCGCGATAAACGACCTTTACGAAGCGCGTGCGGTGGAAACGGCGGTATCTTCCGTCGGAGAAAAGGACATAATATCGACGTCGGCGGAAAGTTTTTCGGACGGCGAAAAAAATTTTTACAGGGTGACGGTGACCTGTTCGGTCACGGTGAGTTGATTTGACGGAGAAATTGAGCGTCGAAACGGGCGGCATAGACAACCTTGCCAAGGTTCTCGGCGTATTTGACGAAAATCTTAATATCATCGCGCGCGAAACGGGAGTTTCGGCGGACGTGAACGGTACTCGGATAGAATTGTCGGGCGACGGGGAAAGAGTTCTTCTCGCCAAGACGGTTCTGGAGAGACTGGTCGCGATAGTAAAGTCGGGAGAAACTCTCGACAGGTCGCGCATAATCTACTGCGTGGAACTCGCCAAAGAAGGCAACGCGAGCGGCATCGAAAAGATAATGTCGGGCGTCGTCGCGATAACTTCCCGCGGAAAGCAGATAAAGTGCAAGACGGTCGGACAAAAGACGTACGTCGACGCTATAAAGAAAAACGCGGTCGTGTTCGGCGTGGGACCGGCGGGCACGGGTAAGACCTATCTCGCGGTCGCGACGGCGGTATCGGCGTTCAAGAGCAAGGAAGTGGAAAAGATAATACTTACCCGTCCGGCGGTGGAAGCGGGCGAAAAACTCGGATTTCTTCCGGGCGATCTGCAAACCAAGGTCGATCCCTATCTCCGTCCGCTGTACGACGCTCTTCAGGAGATGTTCGGGCTCGATACCTACGTCAAACTTATGGAAAGGGGAGTTATAGAGATCGCGCCGCTCGCCTATATGCGCGGCAGGACTCTTTCCAACGCGTTCATAATTCTGGACGAAGCGCAAAACACCACCAAGGAACAGATGAAGATGTTTCTCACCCGTCTCGGCGAGAACGCGAAAATGGTGATAACGGGCGATCTTACGCAGGTGGATCTTCCCGAAGGCAAAAAGAGCGGACTTAAAGAAGCGGTCGAAGTTCTTAAAGACGTCGACGGGATAAAGACGGTGTTTCTCACCGCGAAAGACGTCGTCCGTCATCCGCTCGTTACCGAAATAGTCAAGGCTTACGAAAAATACGAAAACAAAGACAGACAATAACGGAAGAAAGTTATGATACAGCACTCTGAAAAAGAAAAGCCGTGGAAAGGCAAAGACTACGCGCGGACGATAACCTGGTTCGTTTTCCATGCGGCGATCATACTCGCGCTGCTCATCGCGGTCCTGTACTGGAACGCCGATTTCGACGGAGAAAAGGTCAGTCGGTTTCTCGCGGAAAACGGCGAAGCGAAAAGGCTCGCGTATCTCGCCGTGGCGATGCTTTTGCTCACCGCGAGCATATATTTCTACTTTTACAGCGAGCACAGGGATTTTATTCTCGCGACGAGAAATATAAATCTCGTTTTTTCGATACTCGAAATCACGATAATCGTCGTAAACGTCGTGGGCAAGGGATTCAGTTTCTACGCCCGCCCGTTCGCCCTTTGCGCGCTTTTGTCTCTTCTTCTCATCGACAGGCGTTCGGCGATATTCATGAACAGCATAAGCGTGCTCATAATTCTCGTGTCCGACCTTCTTTTGTCGGTAAACCCCGTCGAGTCCGAAGTATTGTTCTCGACTTTGATAGTCGGGTATTTCACCGGACTTTTGTCGATATATCTCGTCGACGGCATAACTTCGAGAATCAAAGTTTTCGTGATGGGTTTCGCGCTTGCGGTGCCCATAACGATCAGTTGTTTCTGCATAGAATTCACCGATTATCTTGCCGACCCCGTAACGTATACCGTACAGGGGCTTTCGGCGGGACTTTTATCGGTCGTGCTTATGATGGCTCTGGTGCCGTTTTTCGAAGTGGCGTTCAAGGTGTTGACGGTTTACAGGCTGTCCGAGATAACCGACCATAAAGCCAGACTTATACGCGCGCTTATAGAGAAGGCGCCGGGGACTTTCAATCACTCGCTCATAGTTTCCACGCTTGCGGAGTCCTGCGCTTCGGCGATAGGCGAAAATCCGCTCCTTGCGAGAGCGTGCGCTTATTATCACGACGTAGGCAAACTCAAAAACCCCGAATTCTTTACCGAAAACCAGCAGGGATTCAATCCGCACGACGAACTCACCCCCGAACTTTCCACCGACATAATCCGTTCGCACGCGAAAGACGGGTACGATCTCATACGCAAATACAGGCTTCCGCAAATACTCGCGGACGTCGCTCAGCAGCACCACGGAACTCTCCCGATAAGGTATTTCTATATGAAGGCTTCCAAGTTCACCGACGGCGAACTCGATATAGGGAACTTCTCGTATCAGGGTCCCAAGCCGCAAACCAAGATGGCGGCGATAATAATGATAGCCGACGGGTGCGAAGCGAAAGTCAGGACTCTTCCCGATCGCTCGCACGAAAAAGTCGACGCCGCGGTAAGGGAGATCATAGAAGAGAGAATGGATTTCGGTCAGTTTGACGAATGCGACATAACGATGAACGACATAGACCTTATAAGAAAGACCATAACCAACAGCCTTGCGGGCGTATATCACGACAGAGTGCAGTACCCCAAACTCAAAATCGGAAGGCGCAAGGACTGAAAATGAACGAAAAAAACAACACGCTCACGATAATTTCGGACGATAAAGAGACGGAAGAGTTCGGGCTTCAAAAGGTCGCGGACTGCGCGTATAAAGAACTTTCGCAGACGGACAGGCTCGCTATCGAACTGTCGTTCGTCAAAGAAGAAGAGATACGCGCGCTCAACGCGGAATACCGCAACGTCGACAAGGTGACCGACGTGCTGTCTTTTCCGTATCTCGACGGGATACGGTATAAGGCGGTAAAGGAAGAAGACTTCGCGGAAGATACGGACGGGGAGAACGGCGTTCTCATAGGTTCGGTGTGTATATGTCTCGATCGCGCTAAAAAGCAGGCGGCGGAATACGGGCACTCATTGAAAAGGGAAGTGTCGTATCTTGCCTTGCACGGAATGCTCCACTGCTTCGGATACGACCATATGACCGAAGAAGACGACGCGGAGATGACCGCTCTTGCGGACAGGATAATGAAAACTCTGGGCGTCGGAAGGGAAAGCGTATGAAAAGCGGAACGGTAGCGGTAGTAGGAAGGGCGAACGCGGGCAAATCCACGCTCGTGAACGTTCTCGTCGGCGAAAAGGTGGCGATAGTTTCGCCAAAACCGCAAACGACGAGAGACAGGATATACGGGGTGCTGACCGATAAGGATTATCAGATAGTATTCGAAGACACCCCGGGGGTATATAAGGCGAAAAACGCGCTCAATTCGAGAATGCAGCGTTCGGCGGAGACCACGGCAAAGGAGACCGACGTGGTCTTATTCGTTGTCGACGGTCACGAAGGCATAAGGGAAGAAGACGTCGCGCTTTGTAAGAAGTTCGCTTCGCTCGGCGCGCCGACGATAGTCGCGCTCACCAAAACCGACATTATGCCGAAAGAGAACATACCCGAAAATCTCGTCAGGTTCGGCGGAATAGAAGGCGTTTCGGAGATAATACCCGTTTCGGCGAGAAAGGGCAGGAAAATGAAAGAACTCCTGTCGCTCATAGTAAGTTATCTCCCGGAAGGCGATTACGTGTTCGACCCGAACGCCGTCTCGGACAAATCCGAAAAGTTTATGATAGGCGAGATAATGCGCGAAAAGATATTGCTCCGATACGAAAAGGAGATACCGCACGGCGTCGCCGTCAGGGTCAATTCTTTCGAGAAGAAGCAAAACGGCGTATACGACGTAAATCTCGACATAATTTGCGAAAGGCAAAATCATAAGGCTATAATCATAGGCAAACAGGGCAGGGCGTTAAGGGAAGTAAATACCTTTGCGAGAGAAGCGATGGAAAAATTTCTCGGAGCCAAGGTCTTTCTGACGACGTACGTCGTGGTCAAGGAAAACTGGCGCGACGACCCCGCTCTCCTTAAAGAATACGGTTATTCCGAAGAAAATCTCGGGATATAGTATAAACGTCGTCGGGTTTCGCATACTTGCGTTATGAAAGACGTAAAAAAAGCCGCTTGGAAACTGTTTGAAAAGACCGGAAATACGGGCTACTATATGCTGTATAAAAAACTCTGCGATAAGGGCGGCTGATAGCCGACGGGAGACAATATGACCGAAAAAGTAAACGGGATAACGGTTTTTACCGTCAATTACAAAGACAGCGACAAGATCCTTACCCTGTTTACGCTCGAAAAGGGCAAGATAACGGCTAACGCAAAAGGCGTGAGAAAGGCGAACGCCAAGTGCAAGCCGGTATCCGAGCCTTTTTGTTTTGCCGAAATAATGCTCGCGGAGAAGTCGGGGAGATACACGGTGACCGAAGTAAATTCCTTCGACTCGTTTTACCCGATACGGCTCGATCTCAGAAAGTACTACGCCGGTATGACCGCGCTCGAATTTACCGACGCCTTTATGCAGGACGGTATGGAAGACCCCGACCACTTCGTGCTTTTGGCGGAGTTTCTCAAAGACCTGTCTTACGGCGACGGCGACGCGAAGGACAAACTCGCGGAGTTTTTGTATTCGGCGGTAAACCAAAGCGGTTACAGTATGGCGTTAAGCGTTTGCGGACGCTGCGGAAAAGAGATAAAGGACAGAGTTTTTTTGTCGGTAAAGGACGGGTACTGCGTTTGCGACGAGTGCAGAAAGACGGGCGAAGGCGAGTTTTCGTACGACACTTACAAATATCTCAAAGCCCTGTGCGACGGACTTGCTTTAAGTCACGACGAAGACTGCGCGAACAACGCTCTTAAATTTTTCGGATATTACGTGAGCAAGGTTTCGGGAGTAAATCTCAAATGCCTTACCACTCTTATAGAATTATAAAAACGGAGAAAACGCTATGACAAGTGAAGAAGTTTTCGGCAAGAAAGCGAGATGGACGGAATTTCCCGAAGATCTCGGTCTTCCGCTTATCAGGAAAAAATTTCATATAGAAAAGAAGAGCAAAGCCACTCTCACGATATGCGGGCTCGGCTTTTTCGAAGCGTACTTAAACGGCAAAAGAGTGTCGGAAGACTACCTGAAACCGTGTTTTTCGGATTATTCTTACCGCGATTCCGGCAAGTTCGCCTATCCGCTTCCCGGTGAAGAAGGCGGACACAGGGCGTACGTCTGCCGCTATGAAGTCGGAAACCTTTTGGCGGACGGGGAAAACGCGCTTGCGGTAATAGTCGCGGGCGGTTGGTACACTCAGAGAGAGAAACACGACGAAGGTTACGTAAATTTCGGAGAAAAGGTAAAACTTTGCTTTTCGCTTGCGACCGAAAACGGCGAAGAGATATATTCCGACAAGACTCTCAGGTACGTGCCGTCGCACATAAAGAAAAGTAATATATACTTCGGCGAAACGGTCGATTACGGCGAATACGCGGAAGAATATTTCCTGCCTTCTTACGACGACGGGGAGTGGGAAACCGCTACGGAAGTCGACTTTTCGACGCCGCTGTATATTCAGGACGTCCCCTGCGACAGGGTGACCGCGACGATCGTTCCCCAAAAGATATTCTCGTCGGAAAAATACGACCTGTACGACGTCGGCAAAAACGTCACCGGCTGGGTGAGCGTAAAGGGCACGGGAACGGTGATCCTTCGTCACGCCGAAAACGTTGTCGGGAGCGATCTTGATTTCCGCTCTATCGGATTCGGGGAGCAAAAGGACGTCTATATCGGACTTAAAGACGGCATAGTCGCCCACCCGACTTTCAGGTGGGATTCCTTCCGCTATTTCAAGGTCGAAGGAAACGTTACCGACGTAAAGGTCGAAGTCTTACATATTCCCTTCAAGGAAAGGTCGTCTTTTTACTGCGACGACGAGAATATAAACAAACTGTACGAAGCGTATAAACTCACGCAACTCAACAATATGCACGCCGGTATCCCGTCCGACTGTCCGCACAGGGAAAAACTCGGCTACACCGCCGACGGGCAACTGATAACCGAATCGGCTCTTTTGTGCTTCGACTGCGATTCGTTTTTCCGCAAGTGGTTTGCGGACATAGTCGACTGTCAGGACAAAAAGACGGGACACGTACAGCACACCGCGCCGCTTATGGGCGGCGGGGGCGGCCCGGGAGCCT
>CAMNIW010000003.1 GCA_946540675.1 uncultured Clostridia bacterium
TCACAAACGCACCAAACGCCAAAGTACGCGCCGACGTACCACGGGTAAAAGTTGCAAACCACGGCACGGTCGCCGTCGCGGACGCCGTCGCTCCAATACCCGCCGCAAATGAACGCGTGAAGCGCGGTTGCGCTTGGAATATATGCGTCGCCGTGTCCGCTGCCTAAAACGTCCTGCCACGCCCACGCGGACGCCGTAGGATCAAGGCAAAATTCGTCTACCCATTTCCAAACGTTACCCACAAGATCGCGGATATTAACCGCCGAAACCGCGTAAGTCACATTGCCGCAAAGTGTACGGGCGGTGTTTCCGGTTGCGCTCCATGCGTAAGTATTGTTGTTATCCTGCCCCTCGGGAGATCCGAAAGCGGCTTGACAAAACTCCGCGTAAGTTGGTAAACGCTTACCGACGCGGCGGGCTTTCTCGTTGGCAATGTACCAATCAAGCCCCTCTGTTCCGGTAATAGGGTTTGCGCCCTTGACGGTAGCCAATCCGCCGTCGCCGTCGTCTGATGAAAGGTAAATGTCGCCCCAAAGTCCATTACCGATATAAACCATTCCGGCGGGGTCGCACTTCGGACGGAATAAAAGCGTCCATACGGAGTTAGGAACAACGCCGTTATAAACGTTTGATTGCCAACCGCTGCCGTTCTCTACGCCGGAAGCATTGACCGGAATACCTGCGTCGCTAACCTTTCTTACTACGCCGTAATGGAAACCACCGATACGGCGGGAATTTGCGGCGGTGTAACCGCTTGGAAACGCTACGGAAGTCGAAATCTTGTAAATTTCGTTCTGATCCACGGTTTCGTCGCCGTTTGTAGGGTCACAAATGAAAATATTGTAATCTGTACCAACGGTAAACGCTGCCCCGCTATCAAGGTCGGCGGGTGTAAGTGTTGCCGCGGTTGTCTTAAAGATCGAAGATCCTACGGCGATAAGAAGATCGCCCATAACTTCGATTTCGTCCGGCGCGTCTTCGCCTGCTGCATAGATAAACGCTTTTTCCCTTGCTACAATGTCGCCCATTGTGGCAAGTTTGGCGGTTGTAATCTTTGCTTTTGCGCTCTGCATTGACTCGTCGTAAAGAAAAAACTTTGCCATTTTATAAACTCCTTTCTTTTATGCCTGCAACTGTTCCAAAATCTCGTCGATTTCTTCTTCCGTAATATCCATTTTTTCGTAGATACTCGGAATTTTAACAAGGTCAAATGTTGTTGCCCCTGCCGTTACCGCCTTGTTTGTAACAATGTCGCTTGTGATAAACGAAACGTTGCCGTGTTCGTCCGGTTCGCTCTGATTGTGTGTGACGCTCTTAACGATAACGTCCACGTTGCCAACGCGTGCCGCGCTGCCCTCGTCTGCTTCCGCAAGATAGTTTACGTTTACCGTCTTGCGGTCGCTTGAAATCTCGTTGATGATCGCTTTGTCGTAGTTAAGGTTTTTAATTCTGTTGATCTCTTTGATAACGTCTTTAGCCTTAACTAAACCTTGCTTATACATTTCGAGATAATTAAAAAAATCTGCCCTACAATTTATTTTTACTTTGTATGCCATTTTTAAGCCCCTTTCTTTGAAATGCTTAATTGCTGCTTGCTACATACGCGCCCACATATCCGCCAACGTAAGCGTAACCCGCGTCGTTGTAGATCTTAAAGTTGACCGTTTCGGTTGTCTTTGTATGGTCAAGCGTGAATGTGTGCGGAATAACCGTATAATCGTCGTTTGCTGCTTCGACGGTATAGTCGCCGTGTTCTGTAAGAAGAAGCGGTTTTGTTTCGTCGTATGTGTAGCGTGTGACTTTTCCGGTTGTGGTGTTGGTTGCCACGATCACGAAGTCGGTTAATGTTTCCTGCGTTCCGTTTTCAAACGATAACTTGGTCGCAAGATCTTTCGCCATAACTCCGGTTGTGTTCTTGATCTCGTCGATCTGATTTTGCAACATTGCCGCGGTCGCTTCGCCGATAAGATCTTTCATTTCTTCGTAAAGATCGTCAAACCTTGTATGCTGAATTTCTGCATAACTTGTAAAGTCTGCAAGCATTGATCTATACGCCGCGCTTCCTTGGTCTTCCAAATTATGAATAACCGCAAGATAGGTCGCGTACTGTTGTGTAATCATTGCTTGATAACGTGCGAAGTAGGCGTTAAATTGCTCCGTGATCTGTGAAAAATCAATCTCTTTTACGGTCGAAACTACCCAACCGCAAAGATCCGCGTCCGCGCGGGTGTCTGTGATGTTTTCTTGTGTGATCGCGATTGTTCCGGCTGCGACGTAGATTTCCGCCAACTTTAAGTCATAATATGCGCCGGATCTTACGATTTCGGGCGCGGTCGGATTTTCTGCATAACCGCCTTTTTGAATGTAGATATAAATATCGCGTTCGGTGTCGTCCCTGCGCAAAACAACGTTGTCGATACGGTTTAGTGTACCGCTTGCCGTTTCAAGGTCGAATGTCTGCGCGTTTCGGAAGTTCTTAACCTTTGCGCCTATATTGCAATAACCCTTTGCAACTGTGACGCTCATATCGTCGTTTGCGGTTACTTGCATTTGACCGTTAAAAACGCCCGTTACGAAGAAAGGTTTTAACCAATCCGTCATATCGTCCGCGTCGTAAACTCTGTCGCCCTCTACGGAATTGTAAAAGTATGCGTATTCGCTCATTGTATTAGTCCCCCCAATCTATCGTTTCGGGAAGTGGATCGCCCAAAGTTGGTACTACATACCCCCCGCCGTATTCGTAAACCTCTTGGATCTCGGTAATACGCTTGTTCATATACAAACCCCACGATTTCTTTTTGACGGTCACAATGTCGCCCAAATCGTAGTCGTCTTTATACTTGAAGTTGATTTCCGGCGCGGTTTCACACTCTAAACTTTCCGCTTCGATTGCTTCGTTTAACGCTTCATATCCGCGTTGTTTTAATACTTCTTTATATTGCGCCGCCGTTAGGTTCTCCGGTGATAAATCGCGGGCGTCAACGAATAATTCGCGAAGCCCTAAACCCTCGCCCCCGCCTACCGTGACGACAACGCGGTCGCTTCCGTCGCCCTGCCCGCCTACAATAGCGCAAGTCTTCAAGGCTTGGTCGTTAAACTTATAAATCGCATTTGTAAGGTTGTTATAGTCTTCGGAGAAAATAACGCGGTTGTGTTCGCTTTGTGCGAAACTGTGATCCGTTCCTTTCATAGTGTCAAATACGATTTTGTGGGCGTCGAAGTCCGGCGTAAACCGATACCCGATAAGCCCGTATTTTGCAATTTTTGTTTGAACGACTTGTAAATTTCTATAAGTCGCTTGAAAAGAAACGCGATCGTCGAAGCCGTGAAGTTCTCCCAACTCTACAAGCGGGATCGGAACGCAAGCCGTAAGAAGTTCGCGCATAACTACTTCGATCTTTGCGTTGTCATAATTTACCGTTCCTTTGATGATCCGGCGATCCATATACGAAGAAAGGAAGCGTCCTTTTACTGTGATTTCGTTTTTAATGTCGCTTTCTTCTTTCTCTATGTCTTCAATAACGCCCGCTTCTTTCGCCCCTTTAATACTGACTATATTACCGCGTACAAATAACGAAAGGTTCTTTTGCGTGATCGGCGCGTGGATCTCGAAGTTTCCGGCTTCAAAAAACTTTCGCGTCCATATTAAGGACGTTTGGTTTTCGATCGTACCTTTGCGGTATAAATTCGCGTCGTAAACTCTAATTTCCATAAGTTCTTAAACTCCTAAATAACGGAAGCGGTAAGTAATTGTAACGTTCATATAGTCGCGCCCTGCTGCCGCTGCATAAGTAAACGTATTCTTGCCGTGTACTAACTGTATAAAGTCCGATCCCTCGTCTAAATACTCGTTGATTTCCGTTTCTTCTTCGCCGTCTATAAGGTAAACGGCTTTTTCGTTTGTTCCGGTTGTTATGCGGATCTTTTGCCCTCTCGAAATCGAAAGCGGGTTGTTATCCGTTCCGATCTTGATATATTCTTCCTGCTCGGTGTGATATATCGCGGGGTTTGTTACCGCTCCCATTGCTTCGATAAGTATTTCAATACCGATATTGTCCGCCGCGCTATCGTTGTCAATCTCTTTGATGATTTCCGCCACTCTTTCGCCGAACGGTTCTTTTTCTGCAATAAAGCAATGTGGAAACTCGAAGCGCGCTTCCCAGCCCGCCATTGTAACGATTGTGTCTTCTTCGTCCTTGAAGAAAGGATCGGGGCATATAAGGGAAATAACCGCGTTGCGGACAACGCCTTTTTCGTCAATCTCGATTGACTCGACGCGATAGTCAATAATGCGTCGTTCGTCTTCTTCCGAATAGGTTAGTTGTCCGTTTGTCTTCGGTTTAAAACACTTATAAAGCAAATTGCGGTAATAAACGTGTTTCTTCGATATGTGGGCGGTAATAACAATGTTTCTTTGCTGCGTTACGCTGCCTTGGTATGTTGACCCGTCAACCGTTGTATTTTCCGACGTGGTTACTTTGTTTGTTACGCTCATAACGCCGTCTACGCTTTCCAAAAAGAACGCGCTTTCGTCGTCATAATCGAAAGTGACTTCGACGTCGTCTTCGTTTTTACAAATGATCTTTCTATCTGCGCTCATTGCTTACCCCTTTTGTAATGCTAAAACCATGTTTCGGGTTTGGTTTCTTGTCTGTCTGCCTACCTCATAAGGCGATAAGGCTTTCGGACTCTGAATATAATTGTTTTGTATGAAATCGCCGCGCCCGCCTGCTGCCTGCTGCAATGTGTCGGATCTGTTCTTGTCCGAAAGCGGCGTTACGATTGCGCGCCCGTTTGCTACGGTCAAAAGTTCCGCGCCTGCTTCTCCGACGATTGCTTGACCTTTTGAAAGGACGCCGCCTTTCGCAAGTCTTGGAAGTGATATTCTTGATAAACTGCCGATTGAAACCCCGGGTATTTCGTTTATGACTCCGATAACGCCGTTTATAGCATTTACGAAGCCGTTTACAATATTTTCGATTGTTCCGAATACTGAATTACAAGCGGACTTAAACGCGCCCATAACTCCGTCGGCGACTTTCTGCCCTGCGTCCTTAAAGATCCCCGTTATCTTATTCCAAAGATCCGTAAAGAATTGCGGTATTGCTGAAAAGGCGTTTTTAATTGCCTGCGCCGCCGCGTTGAATTTCTCCGAAAAGAACGTTGCCACGTTTGCGAATACGTTCTTTATATCCGTCCAACGTGCCGAAAACCATTGTCCGATCCCTTTGAAGATATTAACAATGTTGTTGTAAGCATTGCTAAACATTGTTTGAAACCATGTTGCAACGGTTGATAAAGCGTTCTTTATGTCCGTCCAACGTGCGGCGAACCATTGCCCGATCGCCTTAAATACGTTTACAACGTTGTTATAGGCATTTTGAAACATAGTTAAAAACCATGTTGCAACCGTTGATAAAGCGTTCTTTATGTCCGTCCAACGTGCGGCGAACCATTGCCCGATTGACATAAACGCATTTACGATATTGTTATAAGCGTTTGTAAACATAGTCCCGAACCACGTTGCGACCGTTGAAAAGATATTCTTTACGGTCGTCCAAACGCCGGAAAAGAACGTCGAAAGGAACGAAGCCCACGCGTTCAATATGTTTGTAATGAAACCTACGACGTTTTGCCACGCTGCCTTGATGTAAGTAAAGAAGCCGTCGAAATCGCCGTGAAGCAATGCGACAAGGGCGTTTATAATGTTCGTTACAAACTGAACGACGTTTGTTACCGCTGCAATAATGCTTGGAACGGCTGCCATTATGCCTTGTAATAATCTTTGAATGTAATTGATCCATAATTCAAAGATAGGTTGTAACGCCTGCATAAGACTATCAAACGCCGCCTTTAGGTTTTCAAGAAGTGGTTTAATTGCTTCTACTAACTGATTAAACGCCGTCTTGATCTGCTCCCACGCTGCGTTTACTTTATTTCTAAAATCTTCGTTTGTTTTATAAAAATACACAAACGCCGCAACTAACGCCGCTATTGCTGCAATAACTAAACCCACGGGCGAAGTTAAAGCGGCGATCGCGCCCTTTACTCCCCCGACTTTCGTTATTAGTCCGCCGAATTTTGTAACCAAACCGCCAACGCCGGACGTTAGTTTTCCGAATATGGTTAAGGCGGGCGCAAGTGAAGCGACAAGCAATAAGATCTTGCCGATAAGGGCTTTTGTGTTTCCGTCTAAATTCTTAAACCATGTTGAAAACTGTTTGATTTTCTCCACGATTGAAGAAATTACGGGTTGAAGCGACGCCAATAGTTCGCCCGCAAGTTCTGATCCTGCAAGTTTCAAATTATTAAGGGCGACTTTTGCTTCGTCCCACGGATCAAGGGTTGCGTTAAATGTATCTTCAACGGTTGATCCGTAATCACTTAACGACGTTGTGAGATCTTCAAGGGAAAAACGACCCTCGCGGATCGCCTGCGTCATTTCTGCCGCGCCTTTCTTGCCGAATAATTCCGTCGCGATCTGCAACGCTTCCGTTTCGCTTCCTGCGCTTTTGATCTTCTCTATGTTTTCGCCCAACGCTTCGTCAAGGGTCTTTCCCTCGGCGGTTGCGTTCTGCTGCGCTTTCTTTAAGGCTGCAAGGGCGGTCGCGCTATCAACGCCGGACGACTCGAATTGCGCAAGAAGATTTACGCTTTCGGTAAGCCCTAACCCCATTTCTTTAAGGGTTGCGCCGTTTGTCTGCAAGGCGGTTTCTAACGTTTCCATTGAAACGCCCGTGTCCTGCCCTGCTTTTGTCATAAGTCCTAAAACGTTCTTTGTTTCGCTGCTATCAACGCCGAATTTTTTCATAATGCTATCGACGCTATCAATAGCCCCGTTTAAGTCCGTCCCGTTGATCTCTGCAAACCGGATAAAGTCTTTTGAAAGATCCGTTAAAGTCTTCCCCGTTACTCCAAAG
Source organism: uncultured Clostridia bacterium (assembly GCA_946540675.1). Taxonomy (GTDB): domain Bacteria; phylum Bacillota; class Clostridia; order Christensenellales; family Borkfalkiaceae; genus UBA10281. The sequence continues at coordinate 6,921 of CAMNIW010000003.1, forward strand.
CGGGTGTTTACTTCTCCGACCGCCGTTCCTGCGTCTGCTGCCGTCGTCGGCAAGTTCGTAAATACGTCGTCCACGCTATCTTTAAGCCCGTCCAACGCTTCGCCCGTTGCTCCGGTCTTTGTAATAACGGTGTCGTAACCCTCGTCAAGTTCCATTGCGGAATGAACCGCCGCCGCGCCCACGGCTGCCGCTGCTGCCGATAAAGGCGCAAGGGCTTTTCCCGCTGCCTGCATTTTGTCGCCTGCTGCCGAAATCTTGCCGCCTGCCGTTTCAAACTTTTGTCCTAACGTTTCGGCGTCTTTCTGCGTGTTCTGTAATTCCGTTTCAAGGCTTTTTAATTCTGTTTCGGTCTTGATGATCTCGGTTTCTAACGCGCGGTATTTGTCTTCGCCCATTTCGCCGCGCTCGAACGCTTCGCGCGCCTGCTCCTGCGCCGTTTTAAGGGTGTCTAACTTCTCTTTTGTATTCGATACCGCTTGTTGTAATAACTCTTGCTTTTTGGCGGTAAGTTCTACGTTTTTCGGGTCAAGTTTAAGGGCATTATTTACCGCCTTTAATTCGTTTTGTAACGATTTCGCGGTTGAATTAACCCCCTTTAATGCTTGATCTAACTTTTGTGTAGATCCCCCGATTTCTATTGTGATACCCTTAATGTTATTTGCCATATTTCGCACCCTTTCCGAATTTCTCGCGAAGTTGCGATCTATCCGGTTTTGTTTGTGTCATTCTCCAACAATTTTCTAAATACTCGCGCCCGTCCTCGGTCTGATTTAAGTTGTAGATATAGGCTTCGCGCACATAAAACAAATATTCGTCAAACTCCAATTCGTCTATTTGCTTGAAGTTTAAGCCCGTATATGCTGCAACTAAATGTTCGCTTTCGGTTTCCGGCTTGTAATAATACTTTTGTTTTTTGCCCCCTGCGTAATAGGGCAACTTTAGTTTGGGTCGTCGGCAACTCCACCCACGAACGCGTAAAACATTTTTATAAACTCGGTCATTTCCTCAATGTCGTAATTCTCGATCATGTAAGCGACCGTTACTTCCTCGTTGTTAAGGTTATTCGATAATGTTTCGGCACAAAGCGCGCCGAATGTATCCATAATGTCGTCAATCTCGATTTCGTTTTCGTCTGTGTTCTGTAATGCCTGCAACTTCTCAAAAGTCTTTTTCTTCGGCATTTTTACTTGTAATTTGCGATCGTCCTTTAATGTGACGTTAAAAAAGGATCTCTTAATCTTGTTAAAGTCAAATGATATGTTTGCCATTTTGCAAAACTCCTTTCGTATTTCTGTTATAAGAAATTAGCGACGGGCGGGAAGATAAACCGCCCGACCGCCGCTACTGTACTTTGTAATGTGGTTTACGGGCTATGATGTTTTAAGCCGTTGCGATCGCGGTAATGCTAATTGCTCCGCTTACGTTCTCAACGGTAACTTTGCCCGTATCGCTATCGAAAGCGTTTGCGACAACTTCGCCGCCCATAAGAACGGTAACGCTTCCCATTGTGTAACCGCTGCCCGCTGCAAGTGTAACGACAAGGTCTTCGCCTGCTGCAATCTCACTTCCTGCAAAATCGCTTGTGACGTGTGAAAGGTTCTGCGTAACGGTGTAAGTTGTAACCGCTCCGACAACTTCTTCGACGTAGTCGATAAGTGTACCCTCTCCGTCCATAGGCAGCGCGTGAAACTCTGCGTCAACGACGGTTGCTTCGTCTTTCTTAAACGAAAGTGTAAAGCCTGCTTGGTTCTGTCCGACGATCATTAAGTAAATATCGCCGTCCACGGCGTCGATATGGTGGAAGCAAATAACATACTTCGCGCCTTTCTGATTGCCTGCGCCGCCGACCTTAACTTCGCGATATGTCTTGCCGTCCCTTACGTTCTCCCTTGTGGTAACGCGGGCGGTGTCGCAAAGTTTATCAAGTGTGTTTCCGGTGAAAGTCATAATACCCGCTTTAAGGGTTGCTTCTTCCTCGGTCATAACTGATTTTGCAACTTTACCCATATCGTCTTTTGCTTCGTAAAACTCCGGCGAATACTCTAACTCTGCGCCGCCGGAAATGTACGCGTACTTGTTTTCTTCCGTACAAAAGTCTTCGGGATTGGGAATGATCGCGCCCTTTGAATAGGCTGCAACGTGCAAATATCCCGATCCTAAAATAATTCTTTCTGCTGCACTCATTGTATTATTACCCCTTTCGTAATTTTTCAACGATCGTAAATTCATACGCCGTTTGTGTCATGTTTTCGTCGCGAATAAAGTTTTGTGTTTTCACAAAGTCCACGTCCGGCAAGACCGCCGCTTCAAATTCTGCAATGCGTTCTTTGTCCTTTTTGCTTGGCTTTCTGTCTGTGTAAAACTCGAAAGCCGCTTCCGTGGTTTTGATCCTTACCGCTTGATCCGTTCCCGTAAACCGTTCTACGCGCTGATAGCATATAAACGGCAACGTCGGGGCGGGGTTCTGCTTCGTGATTGTAAATTCGTTTTCGGCGATTGGATAACCCAACGCCGACGCCCTCGCGACAATTTCGTCGAATGTTGGCATTGTTTAGATCTCCTTTCAACCGCCCGCATTTCTCACAACCTTTTCGATTTCTGCTTCAACCTTGCTTTCGATATTTTCAAGCGTTGGTTTCCAATGTTCAAACGCTGCCGTCCTGCGCCCGCTTCGGGTCAAATGCCCGTGTTCAAGTAAATGTGTTATCTGATAGCGTTTTTTGTTATAGATTGTGTACGACTCCGCGCCCGTGACCGAAGAAGCGTTCTTGCGTTGTGTAACGCCGAAATTCTTTGCATATTGCCCCGTTCGGTTGTGGTATGGTTTGCCCTGCGAAAGTTCTTTCGCGCCGGACTCTGCAAGATCCTTGTAAACCTCTTTTAAGCCCTTGTTTACTTCGGTCGAAAAGTTTTCTAATTGCTTTTGCAATTCTTCTGTTAATTGATCGTAACCAACGTTAATTACCATTGCCGACCCTTTCCGCCGTATAAAGTTCGGTCTTATCGTCGCGCCTTGCCCCATAAGTCCGGTAAATAGAAAGACGCTTGCCGTCGTACTCTAATTCTTCCTGCCCGTCATATTCTGCCGCCCAAACTGTAAATTTGTATTCGGCTTTCATACCCATTTCGCCCGCTGCGTTAAATTCGTCGCGACCGACCGGATCAACGGTTGCAAAAATTGTTGTTCTGACGTCGTCGTCTTCTGTTTCCCCTACGCTTATAAGTGTGATTTCTGCTTCGTTCATGCTTTCCGCCCCCTGCTTAATCGCCGCTTGCTTCCTGCATTTCCGAAAAATACTTTGACGCGCCCTTGATCTTCGTTAAAACCATGTTATAAACGCCGATAAGCGTTTCGTAATCGTCCGAAATGCTATAATTTGCTTTAACGTAAGACAAAACGGCTTCGATAATAAGCGGATCTTCGGGCGCGGAAAGCCACGAAGATTTTACGCCGATACGTTCAAGATCTGATAAAGCCGTGTCAACAAGGCGTTGAACGTCATTATCTAAACCGTCGCTTGCGCTCTTTCTTACTCTTAACTTTGCCGCGTCCAATAGTTCCGTTTTTGTCATAAAGCCTTTAACCTTGCCTTTCTGTTATGCGTTTGCCGCTCTCTTTACGCGGATAAAGCCGTTACGCGCTGCAACCGCTCCGCCAACGAAAGCACTTGCGCGGTATGCGATCTGTCCGGTTGAAAACTTGAAGTCTTCGGACTTTCTCGCGTCAATGTCGGAGAAGATCGCCAACTCGAAGTTTTCAAGCGCACCGTAAGCCATGCAATAAGGTGTTGCGGAAGTCTTTGTCGCACTTACCGCGTCACACGCTGAATTGATGATGAAAGGCACGCCGTCGATTGTGCCGGAATTGCCGTTGTTTACGATAGTGTAAACCTTGCGTCCCTGCTGATCGCGAAGCATTGCGAACGCTTTAAGATCCTTTTTGTTAAGGATAAGTGTTGCGATTGCTTCCACGTCCTCGTCGCCGCCGTAAGAGTAAATGATCTCGTCAAGTGTCTTGTTGTCGATCGCTGACAATGTAATGTCGGTGTTGCGGTCGATAACGTCGTCGCTTGCGCTTGCCGGATTGAAGAAGATACCCTTAATGTTTCCGGTTGATCCGTCGCCGTTGATGATCTGACGTGTGATAATACGTCTAACGGCGCGTGTTACGCTGCCCTCGACAACTCCGTCGTAGTCTGCGTTAGGCAACTTTGCCATTTCTTCGGGTTCTTCTGTGTATGCGGTTACTTTCTGCTTCTCGATAGTAACGTAACCGAAAACGGGTTCGTTGTTGCTATATGTTCCGCCCTCTGCGGTTCCCATTGCTCCGCCGTTGCCGTAAGACTTAACGAAGCCGCGGTTATAAGTTTCGCCGCCGTGAAGTGGTACGGCTTTAACTCTGTCAATAAGACCGGAAACGTCGTTAAATGTTTCCTTAACGTCTGTTGCGGTATGAACAACGGGCGCGGTCTGTGATACGGAAAGACTATTCTTGATCTTGCGGGAAAGTGTCTTTGCGGAATACTTAACCGCCTTTCCTGCCTTTGCTGCTTCTCCACGCATTGCAAAAGCCTTTGTCTTTGCCTGCGCGTCGTTGTTGCTCTCGCCCTGCTTGCCCTCGTCGCCGTTCTCGTCGTCTTCGGGATCTGCTACGGCTGCCATTGCTGCGACCTTTGCGCGTGCCTTTGCGTCGGCGATAATCGCCTTTGCGTCTTCAACTTCTGCTACGATTGCGTTAAGGTCTTCGCCCTCTGCGGTCTTTGACTTCTCAACAAGTCCGGCAATGTGCTTTTCAAGATCCTTTACGCTCATTTTGATAAGATCTTCATGTTTCATTTTGGTTTTACCCCTTTCTTTTACTGTGAAATGATTTCCAAATAGTTGCGCATTATTGCGTTGCGGGCTTTGATTGTTTCCGCTTCGCGTCTTGCTTTTGCTTCGTCCGGTTGGCTTTCGCCTGCTCCGGTTTTTGGCAATAACCCTTTCGGGATCTTGCCGCGGTCTGCGCGGTTCATATAATCGCCAACGGCTGCGGCATATTCTTTCGCGTCTGTAACTTCGACGTCAAAGTATTTTGCCGCTTCTTCTCCGTTTAACCACGTTTCGGCGTCCATAAGTTCTTTTATGTCGTCGATCGTAACGCCGTCTTTTATATGTTTCGCGTATATGTTAAGCATACCGACCGCGATTTCGTCCAAATCGTCCGCCATTTTGCGAAGTTCTGCGGCGTTTCCCTCGCCACAAGTCCACGGATTGTGGATCATTAAAAAGGCGTTTGACGGTATTTTAGGCGGTTCGCTTCCTGCAAACGCTATTACCGACGCAATAGAACCCGCTAAACCGTCAACATAGATTTGTACTTTGTTTTTTGTCGCGTGTCTTTGGATCATGTTGTAAATTGCGATCCCCGCAAATACTGATCCGCCGCCCGAATTTATGTAAATATTAAGATCCTTTCCCGCCTGCGCGTTCAAGAAATCTTTTACCGCGTTCGGGTATTGGTCTTCGTCTTGCCACGCTCCCCACCAATCCGAAACTATATCGCCGTAAAAATACAAGTCGGCTTTTTGGTCGGTTTCGTTTTTTACTTCAAAGCAATTAAAAATCTTCGGCACGTTTTACACCCCCTTTCTTTCGCTTTTCTGCGTCGGAATATATAACGCGATTGCTTGCAATTTGTTGTGTGCGCCTGCTGCCGGATCTGCTGCCGGATCTGCCGGATCTTCCCCGCTGCCTGCGTCTTCGCCGATCTGATAAATACTTTGTTCGTCCGCCTTGACGTAATTAAGCGAAATCATACGGACGTCGCCGTCTTCGATCGGTTCGTAATACATAAGTTCGCGGTATTCGTTTATTGTGATGATCCCGCGATCGAATAATTGCGACCCCAAATTTACGCGGGTTTGCAATGTCGCATATTGTAAGCGGTTAGCGGTAAAAATGATTTTGTTACCGAAACCGCGTTCACGCTCCGAAAGTAACTTAAACGTAAATTCAAGCGAAAGTTGTAATGCTATCGGTTCGATCACGCTTTCATAAAACGCGTTCCATTCCGCTTCGTTGTAAGTCGAATTAAGGATCTTTTCGTTTACGTTGTAATAGCGGTAAATGTTATCGCGTAAGAATTGCGATTGAGTAACCGGAATTTGCGTTGCGTGCTGCGTGATTTCGTGAAACTCCATTGAATTATCAAGTCCGGCGATACCGCCGTCGTTTGAAGCGTTCATGTATGCTTCTTGGAAGTCGCGCACTTTCTGTTTAAGTTCGTCTTCGTCTGCAAAGTTGTTATATTTCAAGTAGCCTTTAAGGTTTGCCGAATTGTTTACGGTATTCCTTAACGACTCGCCCGTCGTGTCTAACAATTCAAGCGTTGTTTTTAACTGTGTGTCCGGTGGCGTTCCTATAAATCGCTTTCGATCGTATCTTGCTTTTATGTGGATAACTGATTGATAAGGGATTGTGTATTCTTTCCCGTCGTAGTCCCACACAAAGCGGAAGAATATAACGCCGCTTTCGTCGTCTTCCCAAATTCTGAAAGACTTAACCGTTACCGGAACAATACTTTGCACGCGTGAAAAGTCCGGCGTGTAAAATATCACGGCAAACGCGTTTGATTTATACACAAGATCCGACGCCATTTTATAAAGCGCGTCGAACGGTGTTATTTCGGCAGCCCAACGAAGCGAAAGCAACTTTGCCAAATAATCGTCTTTGACGGTAAGCCCCTTTGCGTCGCGTCTAATTACTTGCGGGGTCAATTTTCCCAAATTCTGCCCGATTGCGTGGGCGATAGCCCCCACAACGTCGGACTCATAAAGATCGCTTGACCCTTGATATTCTCCACGAAAAGCGAAAATAGGCGCGTACTTATAGCGTCGTAGATTTAGCAAATCTCGAATAATACCCAAATTGTCGCGCCCCCTTTCTTTTCAATCTACCCACATATTACACAATAAAAACGCCCGTTTGTTATTATCTTTCACGGGCGTTTTATCCTGCTGCAATCCGCTATTTATGCGGTTTTGCGCTCATTCTTTAGTTGTCTTCCGATTTCGTCGTGATATTTCATTTTGACCGCCAAAGCGTCGAAGACGGCGACCGCTCCGTCGATATGGGCGCGCTTCTCAATCTTAACGGGTTTCATTCTGCTATCGTTGATGTTTATATCAACCGCAACGTTTAAGAAATGCGATTGTAACAAAGCGTTGTCGCCTATATCGTAGTTTCCGTCTTTTAAATCGCCCTCGAAAGCGTGTAAAACGGGCGTTAGGTTTGTGCCTTGGTAAACGTCGTCCATGTGGAAGCCGCTTTCCGCCATATCTTGAACCAAATATTGCGCGCTATAACGATCGTAGCCAACTTTTAACGGTCTAATCTTATAAACTTTTACAAGATCGAAAAACCATTTGTAAACGTCGCGGTAATCGACGGCGTTTTCGCCGGAGATCTGCAAGAAGCCTTGTTCTTTGAAAATGTTATACGGCGTGTTTTCTTCGTTGATTGCGACTTTGTAGCGTTCTTCCGGCATAAAGAATTTTGCCAAAATATAATTTTTGCCGCCGCGTTCGATCACGACGCAAGCCGCCGTAAGATCGGTCGTTCTTGAAAGATCAATCCCGCCGACGCAAAAGCAACCGCGGAAGTCTTCAAGCGATAATCTTTTCGGTATTCCGTCCGCGTCTTTGCCGACCGCTTTTTCAACGTCTGCGTATTCAAGCCACGCAACCGAAGAATTTTGTTTGATGTTGCAATACTTTGTAAGAAATTCGGCTTTTTTCGATAACGACGATTTCGCAATCGCGATTTGTTCTTCGTAAAACTCCCACGAAACGGAAACGTCCAAATTCGGGTTTGACTTCTCCAATTCTTCGCGTGTAAACCACATTTCGGGATCGTCGATAATATACAAAAGCGGCAACAAGCGTTTTTCGTCGGATCTGCCTTTCAAAAATGCGGTTGCCCTGCGCATTAACTCGTCGAATATGCCGTCGTTGATATATCCGGCGGTTGATGTGGATAAAATAAGCGGTTGTTTACGCGCTCCTAACGCCGACGTCATAACTTCGTATTGCTTCAAGCCTTGATCGCCCGCCCACGCTTCCATTTCGTCGTTAAGTACAAAGTGCGGGTTGAAACCGTCGGACTTCTTGGAATTAAACGCGATCTTCTTGATTGTCGTATTAAATTCTTTGATGTAAATATCTGCGCGGCGTTTCTTGGTAATGTCGTCAAGTTCTTTTTCTGCCTGCACAATCTGATAAAATGCGTCATAGCATAGATCCGCTTGATCTAATTTCGGCGCAAGGCAATATAATTTCGCGCCGTATTCTCCGTCAACGTAAGCCATATAAGCCATGATCGCCGCGGCAAATAATGTTTTACCGTTCTTGCGGGCGACAAGCAAAAAGACCTCGCGAAATTGCCTATAATGCGTCGCGGGGTCTAATATGCCAAACATTGCGGCAGCTGCCGCCTTTTGCCATAACTCCAACTTCAAAAGATCATTGCGTCCCTCGGAATGGTGGCAAAAGTTTTCGATAAACTTTATTGCTTTATTCGCTTTCTTTGCGTCGTATTCATACACGCCGTTTTTGATCCCGTCGGTTAGGATCTTGTAAATTGCGATCGTGTATTTTCCGGCGGCTCTTACGCCCTCGATCTTCTCCCCGTTCTTGATCCGGCAAATCTTGTCGTAATACTCGAATATGTAATTGCTATATGGGGCTTGTCCTGCTGCCCCTACTGCCTTTTTTGCCATATTAACTAAATTCGTCGCGCAATGCTGCAAGCGCGGACTTTGCCTTTTCTTCTTTCGGTGGTAAGTATTCGATCAACTTGTCAATGTTGCTTTGGTATGCCCTGCAATTCTTGTCGTAGATACCGACGGCGGGGTTTTCTTTCGGGTAATGCTGCGACCCGTTGACAACCTCTTTTTGCAAACCCTCGACAATCAAACTTTCTTTCGCCTGCCGGATCAATACCGCTTGGAACGCGACTTCTTCGATCTTGCGGGCAATCAATTTCTTTTTTCGGTTGTCCTTGACTCCGGCGAAGAAGCGTTGAAGTGCTTTTCGCTCTTTCTCGATAGCGTCGTCGGTTAGGATCTCCCCCGCTGCTTCCCGTTTTGCGGTTTCTAAAATCTTCTTGCGGCGATCGGTCGGGATCTTTTCGTATATCTCCAAAAGTTCTTTTAACTCCTGCAAAGTCCCGTTATCTTTTTCTTTGTCGTTCTTTTTGGTGGTATCTTTCGCCATTTTTGACCCCCCTATCGCGCACGCGCACGCGTAGAGTTTTTTTTAAGGCACTCCCTCGGTTCTTTTGGTGGCTTGATTTTAACGACCCCCGGGGGGTGTATTCCCTACAAAATGCGCAATATGCTTTAATAATCTTTGTGTAATATGTTTTTTATAAAAATGTTTTCAAAATTATTTTTTATGCTTCGATAACGCGACCGTTCGCGTCGAAACTATATCGTTTTGTTTTGCTTTTGTGTTCTTTGTTGTGATGTTCTTCGCAAAGCAATTCGAGATTGTCGAACGATAAAGCGATCGACAAGTCGTTCAAGTTCTCCGGTGTAATATATTCTTTGTGGTGGACTATTACCCCGACGTTTATATCTTCAAGCCTGCGTTTGCCTGCTGCAAACTCTTTCATGCAACGTTCACATTGCCCGCGCTTATAAACGTAATATGCTTTGCGTGTCTTCTTCCATGCGGGCGAATTGTAAAAGCCTTTAGCATATTCTTTCGCCATTAGTCGCCGCCTTTCTTCTTCCTGCTGCAATCCTCGATCAATCCCATATATCGGGCGATCAAGTATTGATAACGGCGGGAATATCGGTAAAACGTATCACGTCCGCAATACGTTTCGCCGATACGCTCCCACGTTGTCCCGCTTATGATGTTAAGCCGGATCTTTGCCATTAACTCGTCGCGGGCTTCTCCGGTTGCTCCGCCTAAATCAATTTCACGTTCCGCCGCTTCAATCGCTGCCGCTGCCTTTTTGTCAAAGTTTGTTATGCGTCGCTTTAACTTTCCACGTCTGCGCTTATCGTCAAGGCGCACAATGGAACGTATTATTTTCTTTTCGTCGTCGTCCATATAGTAACGCCCCAACGTAAACGCTCCCCCTTTGCTTAAAATGTTTCTTCGTTACTGTCGCGGTATGTCGTCTTAATGCGGATCATGCCGTCGCTATCTCTGTCGATCTTGTGTGTATTCTTGCCGATCTTGATTGTGACGTAATCGGCGTTGCCGTCAAACGTTGCGCGGATTGCACAAAGTACACATTGCAACTGTCCGTCGCTCTGTGAAAATACATTCTTCGCCCACATTCCGGCGGCTTCCATTTTGGCGCGCTTCTCGCGCTCCCGCTGCGCTTCGTCGCAACTACAAGCGTCGGTTGCTAATTCGTTATAGTCTGCCGCGCTCAATCCGTCCGGTGCTTCGATCATTTGCGCTTGATTGCAATACTTACAAAAGCCCGTGTGTTGTGATACGGTTCTAACCGCGGGCGCGGTTGGCATACCCTCGACGGGATCTTCTACGACTTCCGCTTCTACCGCTTCGACGCTTACCGGATCAATGCCGGAAGACTCTAAAACGTTCTTGATTGATAAAATAAAGGTTTCTGCCGCAAGGTCGTTTAATCGCCCGATCTTGAAGCACGCCGAAACGGTTACGCTTGCCGCTCCGCCTGCCGTAAACCGGACTTCCCTTTCTGCGTCGGTCGTTCCTTTTCTGTCCTTGCGCAAATTGTCAATGATTGTTCTTGCGTCGCTTTCTGAAAAGCCCAAAAGATTTATAATGCGCTTTTCCCAAAAGTCCGTAAGCGGCAACGCCTTTTCTTTCTTTTCGCCCGCTGCAATCTCGGCGATCTCGTCTTTGTTGGTTGTGATAGTCAACATTTTGTTTGTCCTTTCCCGCCTTTGGCGTCTATGTGATTTTTGCATTTATCGCAAGGCGCGAAAGATACGTTTACACCCTCGCACCCTTTGACCGTTCTAAAAGCGTGTTCACAATTAACAAGGTTGAAGCCGTCCGCGGGCGATAAATACCAACGGATCATTTCGCGGGCTTCTTCTGTTGAATGGCAAACCGCCACTTTTGCGCCCTCGCTTTTAAGCGCGTCCATAAATTCTTTTTGTGCCTTTGTCGGCTTGTTATTTCCGTACTTCATTTCGATATACAAGGAATTGAAGCCACGGCGCGCCACGGGCAAGCATACGTCCGGCACTCCTGCTTTAAGTCCGGCAGCCTTTAGGATCTGCCCGCCTGCTTGTGATCTCTTTCCCTCATTCGGGACGTGATAAAGCAATTTCAATTCGGGGATAATGTCTTCGTAGGACTTCGCCCAATTAAATAATTTAATCTGCTCCGTCGTTTCTCCCCGCTTCATGTTTTGCAATTTCATTTTGTCTTATTCCCCTTTCAATCCCGAACCATTCGGGCGTATATATAAAACCCGCCATTGATTTCGTTTTGATAAACTTTAGCGTCTACAAATCGGGTGTTTTTATATTTCTTCTTCAACTCCGTTTCAAGCAACACATAATCGCAAGCCATTTTACGGACTTTGTTTTTCCCAAACTTGCTATATGATCTTGTGATCGTCGGTTTCTTTAACCCTTTCGACGTCTTCCAACGTTTCTTACCTTTCGGGTCTTTCGTGATGTAATTTACAAGTCCGGCGATATGTGTATCGGGATCGGGTGCAAGTCGTTTTGTTTCTGTCCGGTCGCCGTGATACCATAATTGTTCTATTTCGTCGCGGTCAACGTCCCCGCTTATGATCGCGTGGTGGTGGCAGCGAATACCCTTGTCCGGTTCGTTGCTCCATTCCGTGACGTAGATATATTTAATATTTTCTTTGCCTGCTCTTTTTCTCCTGCGGTTGATCCGGCGTATAAAGTTACCGAATTTCTTTTCGGCGTCTTCTACGCTTTCCGGTTCTTCGCCTGCTCTATAAGTGAACGTCCCCCACAAATCGCCCTTGCCAAAATTTGCGCTTGCTAATTGGTTTAAATATCTTCGCGCCCTTTTGTCGTTAAGGTTCTTTTGTGTTGGTCTGCTTTCTCTCTTTCTTTTCGTTCGGGGCATATCGTGACGAACGTTAAAGGTCGGGTAAATATCAACTTCGATCATTTTCCCCGCTTCGGTTGTCGTTGTCCTATATCCTGCCCCCTTGCCTTTCTTTGCGATCCTCTCCGCTTCCGCTTCTTCCAACTTCTCTATTTGCTCGTTGTATGCTTCTTCGTAATCGTAATCGTCATAATACTTTTTTCTTCTCACATTACCCCGCCTTTATCTATGTCATATTACGCAATATATATTTATCTATCCTTTACCCTTTACATATTGCATAATATATATTTTATCTATCGCATATTGTGTAATATTTACGGTATGTTAATACCCATTACAAGGTCGCCTTAATATGTCCCCCCCCTCTATATATAGGAAGAAACTAACTTGTCCGGTCGGCTTTCGCCTGCTGCCGGATCTGATCACCCTTGTATTTCTGATATAGAATAAACGCGCCTGCTGCCGCGTCTATTGCGTCGTTGTGGGCGTTTAAATCTTTGCACGCCCTATTTAATACCTTTTCAAATTCCGCGCCCGTGTGGTCTTCCTGCGCGCGTTCTTTGGGTTCTTTCTTATTAAATGTAGGAAATTCGCGGCGACCGTCTAAAATATCCGCCGCCCACATAATGCCGTTAATTGCTTTTATCTTCATAATTTGCCCCGCTGCCTGCTGCCGTTATCTTGCGTAAACAAAATTTCTTATCACAAGAAACAAAGATCATTGTTTCGGTTGTTTTGATGATTTTTGCTTTGGGACACAATAGCCAATAACCGCCGTTTACTTTTCTGATACAAACGTCACTAACTCCCATTGCTGCCCCTCTCTATTTGTCTTTTTCAATAAAAAATAATCTCGCATGAAAAATAAGCCAACTAAACGCAATCGTTACCGTCTTTTGAAAATAGCGCGGGTCGTCCGTTCTGATTTCAATGGTTGGTAATATGGTTATCCAATCTTTGTATATAAATAAATCTTTCTTTCGTAATCTCATTTATTGCCCTGCCTTTCTTACTCATTCATTAAAACGTCGTCAATATATGCGCTATATTCTCTTTCGCGCGCCACTATCTCGCGGGAATACTCCGAAGACGTAACGCCTTGATCCCAAAGTTTCGACGCTCCGTAAGATCCCATATTGTAAGCCATTAAGACTTTATGGACTTCGTCGTCGCCGTATGTTTTGAATAGATCCGCAAGAATAGAACAACCCGCGCTGACGTTGTGCCGTGTGTCGTAAAGATCTGTAAAACCACGGCGCGCCATTTCTTCAACGTTGCAATCGTTAATTTGCATATATCCGTTGTCGCCCGTTGATGATCTCGCGTTCTTGGTAAATTCTGTTTCGTGTCCTATGATTGCCATTACAAGCGAATAACTTATGTTGTATTCTGTTGCTATTTCAAAAACGATCTTTTGGTCTTCTTCCGGCATATTCACGGGAAGAAGAACGAAGACCGGATCTTTCTTTTCTATTGTGTCCGTTATATTGGACTTGATTGTTTTTGTTTCGCCCGCTGCCGGATCTGTCATTTCTTTTTGCTGCTGCACTTCTACTTTTTCCCACGTCGGGGCGTCCGGCGTTCCTGCGAATGTGTCTTCTATAAACACTTTTGAAAAGATCGCGCCCAAAAATTCAAGGATAAAAACAAGGATCACGACAAGGACGGCGAAGAAGCCGACCGAAGCCGTTCTTTTTCCGTAGCGTCTTCTTTTTTTATTTCTCATACGGTAAGTCATAATCTTTTATTACTCCTTTCCCGATCTCCTTAAACTTCGCTTTCATTTCTTCCGGTAATCTGTTAAAGGTTTCGTCGTAGTAGATAACCGCGTGTGTGAGTCTTTCGGAAGACTCTTTCGCGATCCGCGCTTCTTCTGTCAACTTCCGGTTTCTTTCTATCGTAAGTACGAAGCCTTGTGTTAATTCTGAAAGTTTCGTCGTAATGTCTTTAAGCATTTCGCGGGCGATTTCCTGCGCCCGTTCTTCTGCCTGCCTTTCCGTGTAATATTTCCGCCCCGCCTTTTGCATTTCTCCCGCCTTTCTGCTATAATAAAGCCGTGGTTTATTTGAAAGCCCGACGTTTTGGTTTCCCGCCTTGCGTCGGGCTTTTAATTTATGCTTCTTCTAAATCAAGATCTAAAACTTTCAAATCTTCTTTGCTTGTCGCTTCAACGTCTTTTAAAATCTCCGCGATTGTTTCGTCCGCCGTTTCATAAGCAAGATCGACAAGGGCTTTTTCTTGGTTCTTTGTGATCCTGCCGCCCTTGCGCTGCGCCTTGATCGTTGCTACGGCATAGCCGCAAGCGTAATCGACGGCGTGTTCGTTGTTTTGCTTCGCGATTGCTTCTATAAGACGAAGTCCCTTTTTGAAGTTTCTTAAATTGAATATTGATTTATACATTGTTTTTAATCTCCCTTGTGGTTTATTTGTGGTTTATTAAGCCCCGTAATATAACGTTGGTTGGTCTGCGTATGCTCCGGCGGGCTTTAGTGCTTCCGCTTCTTCGTCGTCCGGTTTCCATAATTTGACCGGAACGGTCGGAAAGACGCAATTTTTGTCGTCGATATAATAGTCGGCGTTGATCTTCCTTGTATCTCCGCCGTATGCTGCTATAAGTTCCGGCAAATTCTCGTTTACCGCGTCGAAGTGAAGCCCGCGACTATTACAAAACGCGACCGCTGCTTTTAGATCTGCGCCCGTTCTGCAAGTGTAAAGAATGATCCTTGATCCTTTCGCCTTTTCCTGCTGCAACATATCGAAAAGCGGTTCGTTTGGTTCTCCTATTTCGGGAAACGGTACGCCCTGCGACAATGTCCCGTCGAAATCAACCGCAAATATTTTGTTTCCTGCCATATCCGCCATATATGCCCGCCCCCTTTCTTGCTTTGTGCTTGATCGGGTCGGTCATTATCCCGATATTAAGCGCGGGCAACTTTCGGATCGCTTCGCGCAAGTCTGCTTCGTTTTTTATGCCTATTTGCAAAAGTTCCGCTTCTATGCGCGGCTTTCTTTCTGCTTCCGTCATTCTCCCCCGCCCCTTTCTTCGTATTCGCAACCGTCAACGACACGTTCCGCCGACAAGCCCTTTTCGCATTTCTCACATTTTGCCGCTTCAAGGGCGTTTTGCTTGTTGTCTTCCTTGTAGATCTCTATATTTGACATAATGCCTTTGCGTGCCATTGCTGCGCATTGGATCGCTTCGGTTGCAAGGTCTATTGCTGCGTTATAAAGATTTGTGTATGTTTCCCGTAGGATCTCCGGCGAAGCGTTCTTCTTTGTGAGATCCCAAACCCGCGTCGATAAATAATTGACGTTGTTTGCTTCCTCTGTCGCTTCGTCTATTTCCTCGCGTAGTACGGCGAAACTTTCGTGATTTGAATGATTAAGCCCGAAACGCTCGATTGCCGTTTCAAGTTCAATATCTGCAAGCCTAATCACTTCGTTTTTAACTACGTCCGCCATTTTATAACCCCTTTCCGGTTGCCCTTTGCTTGATGAAATAGTTTTCTTTGTCTTTCTTCGTTAAGAAGACCGGACACGTCGGCACGCCTGCCGCCTGCAATTTCTCGTAGATCTTGACAAGTTCTTCGTTTTCTATCTTCTCGCGTGCCGTCCTTGGTCTTTGTGTAAGGTCAATCGGGATATTATCAACCGTAAGTCGTTTTAAGATCTTCGCGGTTGTTTCCCCGTATTGCCGGAAGTAACCGTTTATAATAAAGGTCTTTTGCCATATAAACAGTTTGAAGCCTAACGCCTTTTCGATCTTCTCGAAGAAGTCTTCAAACGGCGGGATCGGTCTATAAAACCATTCTTCCTTTATATCTTTCATGTTGCCGCCCTTTCTCTATATGTATTTGACGAAGCCGTTTTCTTTGCATATCTTGTCGAAGTCTTCCAAAAGCGCGTCGCGGTATGCGTTTACTTCTGTAACGGTATAGCCCGCGTCGAATAACGAACGCTTTATCAAATACCAACCCGCCCCGATCTGCGCTTCTAAATAGTCTTTGAAATATGCGTGATGTTCAAAAACCAACATTCCGGCAACGTCTACAAACTCCCTTTTAACCTTTTTTCTTTTCTTCATTTCTTCCAACCGTCCCCCGCCGTTGATCCGTCGATATAAATGTCGTAATATGTCTTTTGCTGCAATTCTGATAACTCATATTCTGCCGTTAGATCCGGTCTGAACGGCGGGATCAATCCTAATTCTTTATATCTTTTATGTGATACTTCGTGACAAACGGAGAAGCGGACGACTTCGCAATTCTCAAACGCCGCCCATTCGTGCGTATTTTTCAAAATGCTATCTAAAAACGCGCACGCCATAACGCCGGAATTGTCGCGGTTATGATCTACCGGAACGTTTGCGTCTATGATCCTAACGGTTGGTATGCCGCCCTCTAATATGTTAAGAAAATCAATAACTTTCATTTCTTACCCTTTCCGGCTTCAAGCCCTAATAAACAAATACTTCGATAACTGTTTCGCTTCCTGCGTTGTTTATCTCGTTTACGCCTATATGCTTAACTTCGCGGCTTGATAATTCCGTAAGGTCGCGGGCTTTTATCGCCCTGCCCTTGTAGATCTGATTTTGTCCGGCGCGTAAGTCCTCATATACCGCAATCGTGGCAGCGGGCGAAAGTGTCGGTAATAATAAATCGAATGTGTACGGTATTTTTTGCATTATTTGTCGCCCCCTTTGTCTTCTCCTGCTGCCTTTCTTTCTGCCTTGATAATCAAATCAAGGATCTTTTCTTTTGAAAGGTAACACGCGTTGTTGATACCTAAATCGTGTGCGATATGTTCAAGATCTGTTTTTGTTTCCCCTGCTAATTCGTGGTAGCGGTCGATTTCTTCCCTTGTTCTGCAAACTTCGGGAAATGGTAACGGGTCGAAATCTTCTTCGCCTGCTGCCGTGTCAAGTATTGTTTTCTTGATTGTCTTTGCAAGTTCTGACGCGTGGATCTCAATATTTGCGTTCATAACGACCGGATCTTCGGTTGCGTCCGTTTCTTTCTCTCCGGTAACAACTTCGCGAATATACTTATAAGGCACTTCGTTATTGACTCCGTTTAATAAAAACTTCGCCGTCTGCGCGTTCTCCGCTGCCTGCTGCAACATTTTGTATAATTCCCCAACTTTAAGTTCTGTCGTTGCTTCGGGGTTAAATGCGTCCATAAGTCCCATATTGTAAAATCTCCTTTCTTTACATACCCGCCGCCCGAAAGATAACAACCATTGACGGGAACGGCGCGGCGTTTTTACTATCTCCAAATTTCAATCGCCCTTTAACGAAGCGAATTTCGGATCGGTGTATTATGTAATCGTGAAAATATCTTGTGTCGGTTCTCGCGGGGATCAACATAACAACAAGTGTTTCGGGCTTGATTGCTTCTTCGTAACACTTTTTAACCCAATCCCCAATTTTGCTATAAGGCGGGTTGCAAAATACGCGCTGCCCCCCCAATTCTGCAAAAGTCCGTTGTCGTCCGCCGTGAAATAGTTTTCGACTTTGTGGTTTTCTGCGTCTGCGCAAGGATCAAGGGTAAAACAAAATTCTTCGTTCAATTTGTCGAAGAAGTCTTGCGGCGTCGCCCATTGATCCGATTTGCTGCTAAACATAACTTCTTTGTTCATTGTGGTTTATTTCCTTTCTGCTTGCTTAATATATTAAGCATTGACGCCCGAAAAAAGTTCGTTGATACCGACGTCAAGTGCTTTTGCGATCTTAAATAGTGTCTTTGTTGTTGTCGTGTCCGTTCTTCCGGTTTCAAGCCCGTTTATGATCGAACGGGAAACGCCGCTTTTTTTCGATAATTCTTCTTGTGTGATCCTGCGATCTTCTCTTATTCTCTTTCCGACGTATTCCATAATTTATTTATCTCCTTTCCGGCGTCTGCTGCCTTGCTATGTTTAATATGTTAAGCGTTGTTGTTTAATATGTCAAGCACTATTTTTTATATTGTTTAATTTCTTAATCTAATGTATAATATATTAAACTTATAAAGAAAGGCGGTGTCACTATGGAATTAGGCGAAATTATAAGGCGTTACCGCGAAGATCACGGGTATAGTTTGCGGAAGTTCGCGGAAATATCCGGCGTAAGCAATTCTTATTTGTCTATGCTTGAAACCGGACGGCAGCCGTCAAGCGGTCGCCCCGTCGTTCCTACCCTTACAAAACTAAATCAAATTGCGGCGGCTATGAATATGCGCGTTGATGATCTTATCGCGGTAATGGACGACACGCCCGTTTCGCTTCAAGATCCGATCGCGCCTGCTGCCGCTTTTTCTTTGTCGGATCTTGAAAAGCAAATTATTATTCGCTTTCGGTCGCTGCCGGACGGCGAAAAGAATATGATTTTGCGGTCGCTTGGTCTTGAAGAAAAAAGGGCGGGCGGATCTTATGCACAAAACGCGGTATAAAATGTTTTGTTGTGAACAATGTTATTTATATAAATTACTAATAGAAAGGCGGTGTCTTTATGCAAATCGAAATTAGTACCGAAAATTTATTAAAATACGGGAAAGCGGCGCGCGGTAGTTGGGAAAAGGATTTAAACCCGACGCCGGAAGAAAGCGACTTTTTGTCGCTTGTTTTGCCGTGGCTTCCTGCTGCAAGTGTTGTCGTGGAAAGGCGAAGCGACGATTATTTAAGCGTTATTTGTGGCAATAATGATTTTTTACGTTTTAAATTAACGCCGCGCACAAAGTGGCTTTCGCTTAATCTCCCTTTTGAGATCCGCGACAACTATAAAGAAAGTCCGTTGTTTGCTGCTCAAAAGAAGAAATCGGCGATCCATTGGAAAGCGTCGCTTTCTTCCCTCTCTGATGTAGAAAACTATAAAGATTTGATAATTGCTTCTTGTCGATATGTGCCGGAAGCGTAGAAAGGAATAAACCACAATGAAAAATAAGGCGGGAAACGATAGCCGGATCACGGCGTTATATGTCCGTGTTTCAACGGGTTATCAGATAGACAAAGACTCTTTGCCATTTCAAAAGAAAGAATTAAAAAACTATTGTGTTCACGTCCTACATATTCCGCCGGACGAAATAGAAATCTACGAAGACGCGGGCAAGTCGGGAAAGAATACCGACCGCCCCGCCTTTCAAAGAATGATGAAAAAGGTTAAAGCCGGAAGCGTTGCGCGGGTTGTTGTTTATAAGATTGACCGTATAAGCCGAAATCTTGTTGACTTCTCTTTGATGTATGACGCTTTTAAAGATAACCGGACGACGTTTATATCACTAAACGAACAATTCGACACGTCAAGCGCAATCGGCGAAGCCGTCCTTAAAATTATCCTTGTTTTTGCTGAATTAGAAAGAAAACTTACAAGCGAACGTGTAACGGGTGTTATGATCGGGCGCGCGCAAGAATGTAAATGGAACGGGGCGCGCGTTCCTTACGGTTGGGCGTGGGACGAAGCAAGCGAAAAGCCCGTCCATGATCCAAAAGAAGCCGAAATCGTCAAGCGTATTTATGAAATGTACGACGAAAGCCATTCGACAAGCGTTGTTCGTGATTATCTGAATAATAACGATATACCAACGAAGCGGGGCGGATATTGGACGACTAAAACCGTCGGCGATATTCTCCACAATCCGATCAACCGCGGCGATTATAGATATAATTATCGTCAAAGCGCGCGCGGGAAGAAGAAACCGGAAGAAGAAGTCGTTTATATTAAAGACGTCTTCCCGCCGATTGTGTCCGGTGAATTGTTCGACCGTGTCGAAAAGCAAATGTCCGCAAATTATACCGCCCGCCATTTGAACGGATCGACACATAAAAGACGTTATGCGCACGTTTTCGCGGGTCTTTTGGTCTGCTGCGATTGTGGGGCGTTCTTTCAATGTGTGGGCGCGGATAAAACCCGCCTAAATGGTTTTAAGCCGTCATATTATCGTTGTTATACAAGGACGCAAAAACGGGCGTGTTCTGCTGCAAATACAAGCGATATTGTTGTCGGGTCGTTCGTGTTCAATTTTGTTTCTAATCTGATCGGTGTTTCTAACGACCGCCGGAAGATCTGCAACGCGGGAATTGAAGAAGTCGAAAGGCGGCTTTTAAGCGGCGATCCGTTTTTGGATATTGCCGCGATTGATAGCGGATCACTTCGTCAAATATTCGACGCCCTGCGGGGTGTTTCTCGGTCTGCTTCCTCATATATTCCCGCCCCGCTGCCCCAAAGCAAAGAAAAGGGCGCGTCTATTGCTGCAAAGCGTAAAGAAGCGGACAAAATAACCCGGGCTATGGAACGACTTAAAAAGGCGTATTTATTTGACGACGAAGCAATGGACGAAAGGGAATATTTAACAACGCGGGCAAGCCTTGAAGAAGATTTGACCCGCCTTAATAACGAAATAGCGGACGCGGAAGAAGCGGCGTTTAATGATGTTTCGGAATTATCTTTCGTGCAATCTGCAAGCGAATTTCTTTTGTCGTATAAGATCCAATCCGGCGAACCGATTGTTTATAGTGATTTCGCCCCGATCGTAGGCAATGAAACGCTAAAGAAATTTGTAAACGTGATAATAGAAAAGATCGAGATTAAAAACGGGCGCGTTGCTTCTATACTTTTCAAAAACGGACTTGAAGCACGATTTATATATAAAGTGTAGTTTTTGGGGCGTTGCGGTGTAGAAAAAGGGAACATAAAGGCAAAATAAACGGGCGGTTATTCTCCGCCCGCTTCTTTTTGTTCAAGGTCTGCGTTAATAAGGTCGTTAATATATTCGTTCACGCTCTTATTAAGGGCTTTTGCCCTTTCTTTTACGACCGCCTTTTTACCCTTTGGCATTGTTAAATTTACGCGGTCGTAATTATTTCGGTTGTATTCGTTCATGTATGCGACTTGATTAAAAACGGGCTTGTCCTGCTGCCCTGCTGCCGGATCTGCCGCGCCTGCTGCCGCTTCAACTTTTGATATATCTTTCATTGTTTGCCCCTTTCCTGCTTGTATTCTTCGCCCGTCCATTGTGTAGACGTAACCGTCTTGTCGATTTCCCTTGCGATTTTGTGGAACGCTTCGTCGGCGTCTTTCGCCCAAATATAAAGCGCGTCTTTTTCTTCAATATTGCCGCCCCATATTTTATACTTTCTTTCGCCGCCCTGCATTTTAACAATGTCTTCGTTGTCGCAATGCGGGCAAAGTCTAAACGTATCAAGCGCGGGCGTTCCCCAAAGCTCGCCGATCACTTCGTCGTATTCTTTCGCGTCTTCTCCGGTAAACGCTGCGCCGCAAGTCAAGCAACGATACATTGTCTTTCTTTGTTCTTCGGCTGCTGCCGCTTCGTCCGCGTAAAATTCTTCTAACGTCATAAGATCCCGCCTTTCTGATGATCGGGGCGGTTGCCCGCCCCTGCTGCAATTATAAAGCCTTTTCGATAAACTCGACCGCCGCTTTTATGGTTTTGAATGTGTGAAACTCTCGAAAGCCTTTGCCCTCTCTGATGTTTACGAAGTAATGACCGTGTGTTCCGGCGTATCTCTGTACTTTGTAGCCTTTAAGTTCTCTTACTGTTTCGATCTGCATATCTTCCCGCCTTTCTTTGCCTTGTGGGGTTAGATCCTAACCCCTAACAACATACAATTTCTTTTTGCGTCGCAAAACTTCTTGAAGTTTTCTTCGTTATATTCTGCGTTTACCTCTGCTTTTGCTTCTTTGTATGCTTTTAATGCTTTTTCTTTTGCTTCGTTCATTGTGGTTTATCCTTTCTTGTGTGGTTTATTGCCTTTCGGTAATTATAATATAATACATATTGCGTAATATGTCAATAGTTTATTGCGCAATATGTGAAAATATTTTTGCAATCAAAAAGGACGGCGGGTTTTCCGTCGCCCTGCAAGTTATAGGCAAATTAGAAAATGCTTTATTTACGCCGTTTGTGGCGTCTGTGATACTACGTTCATTTGACAACCGAAAGTTACAGTATGACAGAAAAGCGGGCGTCCTAATTCCTCGGATCTTTTCTTTACGATCTCGCGTGCTTTCTTTATGAAATAATATTGTCTTGCGGGTTCTTCCGTTGGTGGTTCTTTCGTCGTGTCTATTCCTGCAAGGATCTTTTCTATATCGTCGTTATAATTCATTGTGGTTTATTTTCCCTTTCTTTTTGTTGTAACGCGTGATATTATATATTATTTTGTGTATTTCGGCAATAAAAAACGAAGCGAACAAAACAAAGTTAAGCCCGCCCCGCTTTTTCGTGATATGTGATTTATCCTTAAAGACCAAAAGAAATATTGTTTTGCTGCCGGATCTGCAAGGATCACGGCAACGTCTTTCGCCTGCCATTAAGCAAAGTAAATTGTTGCTTCGCCTGCTCCTACGACAAAGCCTTTATCGGTTTCGATCCAAACTTTGCCGTCCTGCTTCTTTACGTCTTTTACGTTTACTTTGTTGTTTTTGTAAACGCTGCCGATCACTTCGCCGCCGATCTTGTCATAAAGTGGCATAACGGCTTTTGCTGCGTATTCCTGCCCCTTTTTAAAGTCCACGTCCGGCGCGTCTTCTCCTGCTGCCGCGTCTGCGTTATCGTCTGCGTTATCGTCTGCGTTGTCCTGCTGCAAATCTTCGGGGTTTTCTGCGCCTGCTTCTTCCTCGCTTGGGATCTCGACTTCAACCGCAACGATCGCCGCGATAAGATCTTCTTTGCTCATATCGTGCGCGCCCTTGATCTCTAAATCTTTCGCAAGGTCTACAAGATCCTTTTTGTTCCATGTTGCCAACTGTTCGGCGTCAAGGTGTCCCGTTTTAGGATCTTCCGGCGGGTTCATGGAGTCGTTGGCGGGTTCTTCGCCCGCTGCCTGCTGCGCTTCTTCCTGCGCCTGCTGCAATTCGGCTTTCACTTCCTCTTTTGCTGCTGCTTCGATTTCTGCTTCCTTTGTGGTTTTCTTTGCCATTTTGTAAAACTCCTTTCTTTGATTGATGAAAGGCAAGCCGCCCGACTTATCCGTGTAACGTTCGGCGCGCTTTGCTTTCCGAACCGTCGCGGGCGGGTTCTTGCCTTTATTGTTTACGCTTTCTTTAAGCGTCCCAACTTCAAAAGATTAAGCATTGTTGTATTTTGCGCCGCCGTTCCCTTGTAACCGGAAATTGCGTTTGCTGCTGCAATCTTCGCGCGGTGTGTATAGGTTGTGTCCTTTTCGCCAACCGCTGCAAGGGCGGCAACAATGCTTGTTGTTGATCCGGCGTAAGTAGGATAATAAGACGATCCGGCGTTTGTCCTTGCCGCTCCTACTGTTACGACGGCGGTATGTCCCTTTGTTTTTGTGACTAAAATATCGCCCGTGTAAAGTGTCATGCCGGAAGAATAAGAAAGGGCGTTGAAAAGATTTGTCTTTAATAGCAAATTCTTTTCGTTTCCGGTGTTGAAGTTTCCGGCGTCAACGCCTGCCGCTTCCCTTACGCACTCACGAACAAGGCTTGAACAATCGCACTCGGTTTTAATCTTTGCGCCCGTTCCGTAAGTGATAACGCCTAAACGTCCGTTTTGATCGTAACCGATATTTTTATTGTTGCACGCGGTAATCATTGCCGCCGCAATCTTTAAGGCAATATCCGCGCTTTTTGCCCGAAGAATATACCACCCTTTAGAATGTATATAAAACTTCTGCTGCGATACTTCGCCGGAATAGTCCGGCGCGCCTGCCTGCTTCTGATCGCCTGCGCTTCCGCCTGCCGCCTTTCCTCTTTCGTCAATTCGTGCCGATCCGATATAAACCGCCATAAATTACACTTCCTTTCTATCTGCTTCGTTTTCTGTTTCCTGCTTGATAGTCGGTTCGATCTTCTCGATCTGCTTTGCTAACTGAATAACTTTGTCATAACCAACCATTGAAGCAACCCAAACGGCAACGGTCATAAGAATTAAACAAATAATGTTGTTGACCGTCCACGGAATACCCATAAGCATATATACGGCAGCCGTTCCCAAACCGCCGATAATAATTGCGTCTGCAAGTGCGACAACGTTTGCCGAATATTCCTTGCCCGCGTTTGAATACATTTTCTTGATCGCTTCGGTCAAAAGCGCGTTTGCCATTGCCCCGATTGTAAGAATAGTTGCAAATAATGTTACCGTCATTTTGTTATACCCCCTTTCATACTTCGTTATTTTCTTCGGGATCTTCCGCCGTAATCGCGTCGGATCTTCCGAATTTCTTTAAGTTTTCCGCTTTTGCTTTCCAATAATAGAAACCGTGGGACGTTGCCGAAAGCCCGTAAGCCGCCGGAATAAGATATATAAGCGGCGTTGTGTCCTTAATCGCAAATACCGCGACTATTGCCGCGACGGTACAAATTCCGGTTATTGTGTCCGATACGATCAAAAGGATCTTTGACGTTTCCGGCTTCTTTCTTCTTTTCTTTGTCATTTCTTAACCCTTTTCGTTCTTTTGGGCTTCTCCTACTTCTGCAAGTGCGAATATGCCCGCAAGAAGTCCGGCACATAAAAGCCCGAAGCCCATTAAACCTATAATTAAAACCAAAATAGCCATATTCCCCGCCCCCGCTGCCTTGTTACTTTGAATTGCTTGTCAAATAATCTTCAAGGTCTGTTTTTGCCCGTTTCAAACTCTCAATATCGTTACCGTTAATCGAATGGGACAAAAGCGCAAGTAAGGCGCGTTGTGTTACGACGTTCGCTTCTTCGATCTTGTCGATATGCGCCGCGTCGTCAATAAACCTTTGCGTTATTTTCTGACGCTCTCGGTCGATTTCGTCCTTTACGATCTTCATATCTGTTTCTAATGCGTCCAACCGCTCGTCTTGCTTCCGGTTCGGCTTCTTTAGGGCGGTAATGCACTTTACAATAACGGCGGTTGCTCCTGCAACGACCGATATTGCCCCGCAAATTGCTAATATAGCGTTTATTATGTCTTGCGGTGTAAACATAATTGGTTCGTTCATGTTACGGTTTCCTTTCTGTGTTTCCTTGATTTACTCACATATTACACAATCAAAACGCCCGTTTGTTATTAGTTTCACTCGGTCGATTTCTGCCCGTAGTTCCTCGCATAATTTGAACGTGTCGGCGTGTCGCGCGTGTCCGATCCGGCTTTCGATAGAACGGTCGAAAAGTTCTTCGTCAACTTCTCCGGTTTCAAATGCCCTTAATAATTTCTTGATCCTGCGGGTTGCCTGCTTGCGAAGCGTTATAAACGCCGGAAAGTGTCTATATCCTACGAAATCAACGCCGTTTTTCGCTGCAAGGATCGTTGTTTTCGGGTTTAATGCTAAATGTAAGCGTTCATTTACAAACTTTTCGATCTTTTCCAAAATCTCGCGAAGTTCTGCCGGATCTTCGCCCAAAATAATAAAGTCGTCCATATACCGGATATAATAACGGACGCCTAAATCGTGCTTGATGTAATGATCTAATATGTTCAAATATACGTTTGCGAATAGTTGGGACGTTAGATTTCCGACCGGAATACCTACGCCGTCGGGATAAATGCCGTTGTGGTCTATAATGTGATCTAATATTTTCAAAACGTCTTTGTCGGATATATAACGCCGGATCTCCGCTTTTAAGATTTCGTGATCTATGCTTTGAAAATAATGGTGTATATCGGCTTTAATTGCGTAAATCTTCTTTCCCTGCTTTACTTGCATATTGTAAAGCCAACGCGAAAGAATTTTACTTGCTTCGTGTACGCCCTTTTCTTTCCTGCAAGCGTAAGAATGAAATATAAATCGCTTTTCAAAAATCGGTTCAATGATGTTTACGATCATGTGTTGGATTACTCGATCATAAAACGGCAACGCCATAATAAGGCGTTCTTTTGGCTCGAATACCTTAAAAACATAATACCGCCCCGCGTGATAAGTGCCGTTTCTAATATCCGCAATCGCTCTTAACAAGTTGATTTCGCGGTCGGCTTCAAACCTTAACACTTCGGGACGGTATCTTTTACACTTTCGCGCCTTTTTATACGCCTTGATCGCGTTGTCTATGGTACAAATCGCGTCTAAAATGTGTTTTTCTGTTTTCATATTCTTAAAAATTGTCCGTGTCGCGTTTCGCCCTGCGCCGTTTGCTATGGGTTACTTCTCGATCGGTTCTCTTTTATCTTTGTCCGGCAGCAGCCGGAACGGGAAGCGTTAAACGCTCTTTACAACCGTCTGACTCATTGTAAAAAGACTTTTACAAAAGCCCTTGCGACGCTTGCGGACAAGACGCCGTCTAAAAGTTCCAAAAGTCACAAACGCACCAAACGCCAATGTTCGCGTTGACGTTCCACGGGTAATTGTTGCAATTCACGGCACGGTCGCCGTCGTGGACGCCGTTGTTCCAATTCCCGCCGCAAATGAACGCGTGAAGCGCGCGGAAATGCAACGCCCGACGATACGGTAATAACGGTTGCCCCAAAGTAAAAGGGCGGTCGCTTTACGCTCCGCCCTGCTTTTTCTCCTTTGCTTCTTTGATAAGTCCGCCGATTAAAGCCCCGATAATCGCGACTTGTGAAGCGCAATAAAACAAAACGTCTTCGTTTATCGCTGAATATTTAAGGTCGTAAGCAAGTCGTAATTTACGCATAAGCCGTCGTTTTGCACGATCCGCCGTGTAAAGGTGTGAAATAACTTTTGTTATTTCGTATTGCTCTATTTCGTCCAATATAAGGTCGATTGCTTCGCGGATCTCTTGTTGCAACGTAAACTTTTCGTAATGTGGTAACTTCTTCATTTTATCGTGAAGATATACGCTAAAATCATACGCCGCTTGATGTGCTTTTGTATGTGTATAGTCTGCCTTTGTATCTAATACGACTTGCGGCACGCTATATTTTGCTTCGTATTCTTTCGCGTTTTCCATTTACGCCGCCTTGCCTTTCTTTAATCTTTGGAATATAGGCGGTCGGCTTTCGCCGCCGCCTTTCTGCTTACTGTGAGTCACAAACGCACCAAACGCCAACGGCCGCGTCGACGTACGACGGGAAATTGCTGCAACCCACGGCACGGTCGCCGTCGTGGACGCCGTTGTACCAATGCCCGCCGCGA
>CAMNIW010000004.1 GCA_946540675.1 uncultured Clostridia bacterium
CGCTGTGTTTTGAAGACACAGCGGGCTTAACTTTTGTTTTTACTTACACTCCATATCGGAAGACGGCATACTTGTTATCTTTCTTTTATTCTGACTTTTGTATCGTTTCACCCATAATAAAATTTTATTACCAAAACCTTTTAATAACTCCAAATTTTATCTTCTTTTATTTCTTCAATAAGTTGTTTTACTTCTAGTATTTTTATTTTTGAATTTCTCTCTGTTTTTTATTTCGTCCAATTATAAGAATAAAATTCATCATCATCCAATACTTCTTTAATAAAGATTGTTATTGACTCAATTTTACCACTTTCCAAACTTTCTTCTATCCAATATCCATTGGACGATTCATAATCTTCTTCATCATCGTTATATTTGAGAGAATTATCAATTTTCAGAGCGTCTTCAATCGTCATTTTTATTTCAATGCCATTTTCCAATCGCCAAATATCGGGACTTTCAAAATAAATTTTAAACATTTTATTTTTTGCAAAAAACATACTCATAGTATTGTCTATTCTGATAATATCCCACGCAACTTCAGGAATACAGCCTTTATTATCCCAATGTTCTTGTCTAAAACGCACTCCTTCATCATTTAATTTTTGTCTTATTTCATCTAACGTCATGGAGAAAACATATTCTCCATAACCTACAAACGGTATTATCTTCTTCATTTTCCATATCTCCTATATAATAAAACAGCTTTTTCTTTATTGTCTGTTTTATATTTTTCTTTACTTGCTCCTATTACTTTTATTTTCCCATAATCGGTAGTACTGAATTTTATATAAGGTACATTTCCATGTCTTTTACTGCCTGGAGAAATTTGAATCTGTGTAATATTTCTTTCTCTACTAGGGTTTAATGTTACTATTATTTTTGCTTTAGAAGTAGAGTGTTTAGAAGGTCTTCTTTGCGTTTCATACCCTGCTTTATGTAAAATCGATTCAATTTTTACTACACTTTTCCCTAAAAAAAACTCTCTCCTTGCGGCGATTCTTTTTACTGTAATATGTCCTTTTTTTGTAAATAAATTCTGCCTTCTACTTTTTTTTACTTCGTTCTTTTTCTGCGAATTACTTAAACTTACCTGTTCGTTTTGTTTTTTTTCAACTTTCTGGAGATTTTCTTTGTGTATTTCTTTTCCGTAAGTATTTCCAAATCCACCGTGATATCCTGCGCCCATTTACATCACCTCCTTTTTATGAGATAATGCAAATTCACTGTCAAATTGGATAAGGTTTATGCCGTACATTTTTGCCAAGCAAAAAATTTTATCGGGCATTCTACCATATACAATTATATTTTTAGGTTTTAACGCCTGCACGACGTAATCAAAACCACGAATAAACATCTGCTTGCCTTCAATAGTTTTGATACAGCCATGCGTTCCTACGGCTATCGTTTTGTTTTTTTCTACGCCGAGAGTTGAAAGTTCAAAAGTTCTTTCATCCCCCCACCTTACGTTCGGTATAATCTCTACACCGTTTTCTTGCAACCAATATCCAAGCGCTTTTCCACGATACGTATTCCACCCTTGATACATTAAGGGCATATCATAATAAAGACTATAATCGGGAGAAATTATACCCTTAAATCTTTTTATGATAGATAAATACTTTTGCGGATTATTCCATAACTTCTCAAATCTCCAATCGTCTTCATAAAAATGAATCCAGCTGTTAAAATCTTTTGAAGAAATTGCGTTTGAAAAAGATATAACTTTTTTAGGTAAAAGATTGCTTGTAATTATACAAGGTATTTCTTCTTTTCCTGCATAATCAGCATTTTTTACTAAAAATGAGCGAAAAACATCTTTAACTTGTCTCGTATTATTTTGTATTAACATTATACATTATTCTCCTTTTAATATCAATTATTTTTGAGATTTGCACAACGTTAACACAAAAATTTGCAAAAACGTGTGCAGAAAATCAGATTTTTTATTTTTCTAATAATCTGCAATATAGCACGTCAATGCGACTTATTTGCAAGTATCATATTATATATCTATGGCGGACTTTCTCCTATTTTAATTTCAATATCTTTTCCTTTTTCGTTGACACATTTTACCAACACAACAACTTCTTCTTTTAATTTTTCTTTTGTCTTAATAACAAAACAATGTTTGTTAATAGGACAGTTTTTTGTACATCTATATGTTTGCATTTTTACTCCTTATCATATATTGTTTATTTGTTCGCATATTTCTAACATTAAATGTAAAAATAATAGGAAAGTTTTCCTTTCCTTTATTCTTTTTACCAAGATGTTCCCCAGTTTTTAGCAATTACACCCAACCCCTGCAACCTATATACCATCGGGGTATAGTTTACATTAAACAGTTTTGCCATCTTTTGAATTATAGGTTTGCTTTCATAATCAAACGGTATAGGATATATTGGGATTTCTTTTATTTTGAATTCTTCCTTAAATACGTTTAATACGGCGTTTTCCGGCATCCAAAATAATGATGCTCCATAATCAGCTTCTTGCTCCAACGTGCTTTTCCCTTGCTGTTGGCTTTGACATTTATAATATCCGTCAGTAATTTTACTGCTATGATTTTCGTAATGAAATATCTCGTGAGCAAAAGTAAAATTAGTTATTTTTTTATCTTTGTCGTTTGTACTTTCCTCTATGTCTTTATCTATAATTATTGTGTTTTTATGAAAAAACTTATGCTCTGGCATCATTCCTGTAAAATACGGCACTTCAGGCCATACCCATAAATATGTATCCTGAAATACCGTCGCACCTAAATATTTTCTTGTAGGTGTTAAATAATCTATAGATAATCTTGCCCCGACAATATCTATCAAATCATAGGGATCAACATTATACGGCTGTTCCAAACGTTTTTTATTATGTCTTGATATTAAGTTGTTTGCCCAATTTTGACATAATTTTTCGTCTACAAGCCAAGCCAAAATAATAATCTCCTACTTTCTTGATTTCTCTAATATCTTAATTACCTTTTCCCATTCTTCTTCGCCTATATCGTTATCACGAGCAAGCCTTAACGCCACTCTGACCTTTTTATTTCCCATTATATATTGAGATAAATCAGGAGAAACCGCATTCTTTTTTGTATTACCTGCCAAATCAAACATTTTATTTTTTTCATCAACAGTTAAAGCAAGTGACGTTGCTATCTTTTCAAGTTTTTCAATTTCCGGCGGATAACGATGATCGTTTTCTATGTCGCACATATATGCGGGGGCAATACCTATTTCTTTTGCGAGTGATCTTAAATTCTTACCTATTTGTAATCTTTTTTCTCTGACAAAACTTCCAAAAGTGGTTGCCATTTGTATCACATCTCCTTAATATATTCTATTGTTCGCATATTTCTAACACAATTATACAATAATGTGTTTTGTTTGTCAAACATTTTTATATTAAATTTTTTATTTTTGAAAAAACTCTTTATTATCTTTTTTGATAACAGATACCTTATGGTCACTTTTTTTGTAGCAAATAGCGACGACCGAATATTAAACAAAGCCCGCTGTGTTTTGAAGACACAGCGGGCTTAACTTTTGTTTTTACTTACACTCCCCGTAAAAATACGGGATCCCGTCCGACTTTTTATTTTTCCGACAGGCCGAAAACTTCAATATCTTATATCCTGAACAAAAAAATCATTCCTGTTCGTTTATTTGCTTATAGTAATCCGTATTGCGACGGGCGATCTCATCAAAATTATCTTCTTCGTTTTCTCTCGAAAAATAGTTTATCTTTCCGTTCTCGAATTTTTGTTGATAACCCGTATTATAATACGCGCTGTTTTCGTCCGTTCCGTAATACGCGTAAAACTTCATATCTCCGACGGTTATCTCGTAAAGAACTTCCCACTCGTTTTCGCTGTCGATTTTCTGATAAGAGAAATCGAGTCCGCTCTTTATTTCCTTTGAAAAGTCTTCTTTCTTTATTGCCGTAAAGTCCGCTTTTCCAGTTAAAACGTCTACTTTCAGTTCGGCGCATATATACGGATCTTCGTCGTTTTCCTGAACGTAATCGGTATAGAATTTTCCGTCGAATCTTATCAGTTCATAGGGAACGATGCGGAGTTTTTGTCCTAATTTTCTCTCTACGTACGAAAGATTCGTCGCCGAATCGACCTTTTTATAGTCGACTCGCTGAGTATTGTTTCTCTTTAATATAATACCGTTGTACGCGTTGTAAGTTACGTTGAGAGATTTGTTTTTATTGTCGAACCCGAGCGATTCTTCGCCGGCTCCCGGATAGTCTTTAGCGCGGTCTTTGCCGTCGAAATATCTTAGCGTCTTGATATTGTCCGTCTTTACCGTCGTGGCGTTTTCTCCTTCGCCTTCGGTCTTTTCTTCGTAATTGTACTGAATTTTCACTTCTGCGGCGGAAACGGGGGTTTGGTTATCCTTATAGACGTAATAACCTTTCCCCTCGGAACCGACGACGAGATAGGCGGTAATACCCTTTTCCTGTATATAATCGTGGATAATTTCGGGTTTGTCTTCTTCCCCTTCCCTTTTGACGTTTTCGTCGGTATATCTTCTCGTAAAGAGCGTGAGTTCATAAGTTCCGACGAGATCGTTCATGGTGGCGGGATTGGTCTTATAACACCCTTCGAATGCCACGAGAGCCGCCGCCGATACCGTCGCCGCGAGTACCGCGGAAACAATTTTACCTGTTTTCATAAAAACACCTCGCATAAACGGTCAGCCGAATAAGAATAATTATCACTCGGTTAACCCTTATAAAATACGGGATTTTCCGTATTCGCTTATATTATATCACTAAAATTATTTTTGTCAAGAGCGGTCTTATTTATACGTCTTAGCCGAGAATCGGATCCGACTTATTCACACTCGGACAGCCGCGCCGTGAAAACACAAAAAACAATAAAAAATCCGCCGTATATAGCGGCGGAATAATTTTGTTTTTTTATATCTGATTATATTATAGGTTTTTTTCGCTCTTTTCCGTTACCGCGCGGATAAACCGACGGCGTTTGACTTATCTTTTTTATGCCTACAAGCGTCCGTTTTCCCGCGTTTTCGGGCAGTTCGTAAACGTCTTCGTATACATATTTTCCGCCGAGAATTTTCACCGCGTTTACGGCTTCTTTTATCTCTTCTTCCGCGCTGCCCTTATACGCTATAAACTCTCCGCCGACCTTTACGAAAGGCATACAGTATTCGCAAAGTATATTGAGCCTTGCCACCGCTCTCGCCACGGCGTAATCGAATTTTTCCCTGTAAAAACCGTCTTTTCCGAGATCTTCCGCTCTGCCGTTTATAACGGTAACTCCTTTAAGACCGAGTTCCTTTACGACAGTCCTTAAAAATTCGCATTTTTTACCCGTACTCTCTATCAGAGTGAAAGAAAGGTCGTCTCGGAGAATTTTTAACGGAACCGAAGGAAAACCCGCTCCCGAACCTATTTCCGCGACGCTCGCCGAAGTTATAAACTTATCCACACCCATCGCGCTGTCGAGAAAATGTTTATTTTCTATATCTTTTTCGTCGGTTATGGCGGTAAGATTGAATTTTTCGTTATAAAAAAGCAGAATTTTTTTATATTCTTCAAACTTTTCTTCCTTTTCGGGAGAAAGAGTTATATTTTTTTCCGCAAAAAGTTCCTTCATAAACATTATCTTAACATAATTATCAACAAAAGAAAAGCGGTTGAACTCTTTTTCTTTTTTATTTATCCGACCTTATTAAAAATGATAATTTAGATATAAAAATCGTTGATTTTTTTCTTGTTATTATTTATAATATATTATATTGAACAAACAAGAGAAAAAACGTCATATGTGGAAAACGGTTGACAACTTCGTTTTATAAACACCTTAAAAACAAATTGTCTACATACGCGATAAGCGGAAAAATCACCTTTATATCGTTCTTTTTCTTCTTTATAAACGGTTTTCCACAATTACACACAAGTCTACTACTAATATTACTAAATCCTTAAAAAAATAATTAAAAGAAAGGAAGGAAAAATGAAAATCATCGTAAACGGAACCGATCTTTCAAACGCCGTAATGAAGGTATCCAAGGCTATCAGTCTTAAAACCACCAACGCCGTACTCGAAGGTATAAAACTCTCGGTAAAAGGCGATACGCTTATCCTTACCGCTACCGATATGGAGATAGCGATAGAAAAAACTATCCGCTGCGATACCTTTATGGAAGGAGATACGGTAGTACCCGGCAGAATATTCACCGAGTTCGTCAAAAAACTGGAAAACGAAGATCAGGTTGAGATGACCACGGTCGAAAACGGCAATATAAAGATATCTTACGGCTCTTCCGAAGTTTTCTTTTCTACCCTTTCGGCGGACGATTTTCCGAGCATAAGGAAAGATTTGAGAGAAAAATCTTTTTCTCTTTTACAAAAAGACTTTAAGGACGTAATAGGAAAGACGGCGTTTTCCTGTTCTACCGACGAAAGCAGACCAATACTTAAAGGCTGCCTTTTCGATATAGAGAACGGAGAACTCACGGTAGTTGCGCTCGACGGATTCAGACTTGCCGTCGCGAAAAAGAAAGTAAAAGCGGCGTCTTCCGACTTTAAGGTTATAATCCCCGCAAGGGCTCTCGGAGAAATAACGAGACTTCTCGAAAAAGACGAAGAAGAGATAACTTTCGTTTCGGAAGACAATAACTTTATGATAGAAATAGAAGGAACGGTTTTCGTTACCAGACTTCTCGAAGGAGATTATATAAATTATAAACAAATAATACCCAACGACTTTTTAACCACGGTGAGAGTCGGCAGGGCTAACCTTTTAAACAGTCTTGAAAGGGCCACGATAGTCGCAAAAGAAAGTAAAAATCTCGTCAAACTCGATATAAAAGAAAATTACGTCAACGTATTCGCTCAGTCCGAGAGCGGAAACGTCAACGAAAACGTCCTTATCAATATGGAAGGAAAAGACCTGAAGATAGCGTTTAACTCGAAGTATCTTTGCGACGCCTTGAAAGCGACGGGCGACGAATTCGTCAATATGTATTTCACGAGCGCCATTTCGCCGTGCATAATACGTCCGTATTCCGGAGACGAATATTTATATCTTATATTACCTATAAGAATAAATAATTGATTTTGATTGACAAAAGACGATAAAATCATTATAATTTTCAGGTACAGCAAAATTTACAAGTAAACAAAAGGGAGTACAACTATGAAAAGAACTTATCAACCTAAAAAGAAAACGAGAAACAAGGTACACGGATTCAGAAAAAGAATGTCCACGAAGAGCGGGAGAAACGTTCTTAAGAGAAGGAGAAACAAAGGTCGTAAAAGACTGACTTATTGAAATTGATAAAGATCATAAAAAAAACGGGCGATTTCGACAAGGTTTTCAAAAAAGGAAAGACCGTTTACGGAAAATCGCTTAAAATTTTTTACTTACCTTATAAAGAATTGAAATTCGGGTTTTCGGTAAGTAAAAAACACGGAAAAGCCGTAATAAGAAACAGGATAAAAAGATTGCTCCGCGCCGCGGCGAGATCGGCTTTTAAGGACTTCGATAAAGAGTTTTTAATAGTTTTTTTACCGAGAGTGCAAGAAAAATATTCCTTTTCCGATTATTTGAAAGATATGGAACGTATAAGGAAAGGTTTTTCAGATGGGGATAATAAATAAGTTTTTAATAAAATTACTTAAATTTTATAAAAAGCATATATCCGCAGGTCTTTATACTAAATGCAGATACACTCCGACGTGTAGTATATATGCTATGGAAGCCCTGCAAAAGCATAATTTGTTCGTGGGCTTTTTTCTTATTACAGGAAGACTTTTACGCTGTAATTCTTTCAGTAAGGGCGGTTTCGACCCCGTTCCCGACAGTTTCAGCAAGATAAAGTGGCTTATATAAGGGCGTAAGTTTTTCTTATCGGAGATTCAAATGGATTTTATCAATTTACTTGCCGGAATAAGCGTTTACGGCGACGGTTTCGGCTCGATACAACTTAACTGGATAGGAAGAGTTATTCAGTGGATCATTTCTCTTGTCGGAGACGTAGGCTTCGGCATAATTCTGTTTACGGTCGTTCTTAAACTCATCACTCTCGCGCCCGACATCTGGTCGAGAGTTTCGATGAAGAAGAACAGCCTGAAAATGGAACTTATGAAGGAAGATCTCGAAAAACTGCAAAAACAGTACGCCAACGATCCCAAACTCTACCAGCAAAAGATGATGGCTCTGTATAAAAAGAACGGTTACTCGGCTTTTTCGGCGTGTCTTCCGTCCATTATAACCATCGTCGTGTTCATTATCGTAATAAACGCTTTCAGCGCTTATTCCAACAGTATGAACTTCGAAGTGTACAACGGTATGGGCAAAGCTTATACCGCGGTCGTCGTTGAAGAAGCCGAAAATACAGGCTATCTCGTCAAGGATTCTAAAAACGAAAAGACTTACGTTATAAATCAAGAAAAATACTTTACCGAGAGCGGTAAAGCCGAATATTTCGACTATTCGGAAGAAAAGGGTTATACCCTTAAAAAGGACAAGTACGGCGCGTTTAAGGAAGCCTACCCCGCGCTTGCGGATTATTTTGACGAAGAAAATAAATTAAACACAAAGAACGCCGAACTTTTAAGTACCATAGATAAAGATTTCCGTCAGATACTTATACAAAAGATAGGTAAAGAAACCCTTAAAGCCGACGGATTTTTGAACGAAACCGAAGACGATATAATCAACGTTGCAGGCGTTATGGAAAAATATAAGGATAATCCGGACGTCGGCAAATTCTATAACGCCGACAATCCCGAAAATCCGATAAATTACGAAGAAGTCCTTAAAAAAGGGGATCTTTCGGGCAAGTTCGAGATAAACGCCGAAAATTTAGTAAACGAAAAGGCTAAAAACGCCGTCGAAAACGAGAAGATAAGCGAGATAAGGGAAAAAGCGAGAAACGCGGCGAGAGAGTCTTATATAAAAACGAGAATAAACAAGTCGTATATAACCCCGTGGATAAAGAATATATGGATAACCGATAGTCCGTTTTCCACCGCTATACCCGAAAGTTTCGCAAAACTCAAAAGTTCTTTGAGAAACAACACGGGAACTCTTACCGAAGAAGACTACAACGAGATAACGGCAAACCTTGCCGACTATAAAAAGACCGGTTTCAAAAACGGTAACGGTTGGTTTATACTTATAGCGCTTTCCATACTTACGATGCTCGGAACGCAACTTATAATGCAAAAGAGTCAAAAAGCGCAAATGCAACTTTCTACCGTAGACGGGGGCGGACAGGCGGCGATGACTTCCAAGATGATGACCTGGATGATGCCGATAATGTTCGGTATATTCGCTTTCCTTTATTCGGCGTCGTTCTCGCTGTATATGATAGTAAGTTCTCTTCTCTCTATGCTTACCACTTTCCTTATAAACTTCTTTGTGGAGAAAAGTTTCAAGGGCAAGATAGAAAAAGAAATGCGTGAAAAAGCAAGCAAGCCCGGTTACGGCAAAAAGAGATAATATAAATAGGAGTAAACAGGAACAAAATGGCTGAATTTTACGGAAAAACTATCGAAGACGCGATAGAAAACGGTCTTAAAGAACTTGGTCTTAACAAAGAAGACGCCGAAGTGACCGTTTTGGAAGAGCCCACCAAAGGTTTTTTGGGTTTTGCGGCTAAAAAGGCAAAAGTTGAAATAATCCCGAAGAAAAAACTTTCCGACGGAGAGAGAGCGGTAGAATTTTTGAACGGTCTTTTCGACCTTATGGAAGTAACCGCCAAAGGTAAACTCGAAGACGAAGGCGAAAAGGTACACATCGAGATAATAGCCGAAAATTCGCCGTCGGTAATCGGTTACAGGGGCGAAGTGCTCGACGCTCTTCAAAGCCTTGCCGGGGCGGTCGCAAACAAGGGGCGCGACGATTACAGAAGAGTCGTTGTGGACTGTGAAGGTTACAGAGAAAAGAGAGAAGAAACACTTAAATCGCTTGCCGAAAAACTCGCGGCAAAAGCGGTAAGGACGGGAAGAAAGGTAACTCTTGAACCGATGAACCCGTACGAAAGGAGAATACTTCACTCTACCCTTACCGACAATCCCGACGTAAAGACGCAATCGGAAGGAAAAGAACCCAACAGATACGTCGTCATTATCCCCAACAATCTCAAACCATACGACAAGGGAGAAAGAGATTTTAAGGGCGGAAAAAGACCTTACGGAAAAGACGGCGGCAAAAGGCGCGACGGCGGAAGAAGAGACAGGGATTCGGCTCCCCGTCAGCCGAGACCGAAGACGAGCGGCTGGGGAACTTTTCTCGGCAACAGTCTTAAAGACGGAGACAAATAATTAAAAACGTTTGCGGCGTAGCGAATTTCGCTACGCCGCTTTTATATCTTTTTCCGTTGTTTCCTAAAAAACGTTGACTAAATGACAATTCAACGCGAGCCATTTGTCTATTGTCATTATGAGCCTGCATAGCAGGCGTGATAATCTACTACGGTCTATTGACGGCTTTATACCGCTAAACCGCTTCTATTGTCATTCAGAGCGAAGCGAAGAATCTCAGCGAGTTTGTGTTTAGTAAACGCTTGAAATATAGTAGCGTAAAACAAAAAAGCGACTTTCCGTCGCTTTTTTACTTTATATTATATAATGTTATACGTATTCGGGTTCTTTGTCTTTTGCGTGTATCCCCGCTTTTTTGTTGCGGTAGTCTTCTATCGCCGCCTTTATCGCTTCTTCCGCAAGCACGGAACAGTGCAGTTTTTGCGGCGGAAGACCTTCGAGATATTCGACCACCTGTTTGTTGGTGAGTTTAAGCGCTTCGTCCAAAGTCATACCTATCACCATTTGCGTGGCGGTAGAACTCGTCGCGATCGCCGCGGCGCAGCCGAAAGTCTTGAATTTGGCGTCGGTGATAACGTCGTTTTCGA
This sequence comes from uncultured Clostridia bacterium, assembly GCA_946540675.1. GTDB lineage: Bacteria > Bacillota > Clostridia > Christensenellales > Borkfalkiaceae > UBA10281. The sequence continues at coordinate 10,899 of CAMNIW010000004.1, forward strand.
CCTTTATCGTTATTTGCATTATATCTCCGCAAGCGGCGTTGCCGACTTTGCCGAGCCCGTCGTAGTTTTCCACTTCCCCGACGTTTTGCGGATTTTTGAACGCTTCCATTACTTTTTCGTTATACATAATTTATTCCTTTCCTTCATAGAGCGGCGACATAGAGCGCAGCCTTTGTACCGTTTCTTTTAATTTTTCCACCGTATAATCGACTTCTTCAACGGTGTTTTCCTTGCCGAACGTAAACCTTATAGAGCCGTGAGCCGTCTCTTCGGGCACTCCTATCGCGAGCAGGACGTGCGACGGTTCGAGAGAGCCCGAAGAACACGCCGACCCCGACGAAACGGCTATGCCGGCAAGATCCAGACTGAAAAGTATCGACTCCCCTTCGATATACTCAAAGGAAAAATCGGCGTTATTGGGAAGACGTTTATTCCCGTCCTTGGGTCCGTTGAGCCGTGCGAAAGGTATTTCCGCGGTAACTCTTTGTATAAATCTGTCGCGAAGAGAGCGGACGTATTCGACGTCTTTTCCGAGCGTTTCTTTGGTAAGTTTAAGCGCTTCGGCAAAGCCTACCACGCCCGGAACGTTGGTCGTTCCGCCGCGCCTTGTCCTTTCCTGATGTCCGCCGGATATGAGCCTTGCGACGGGCACGCCCGTCTTTATATAGAGAGCCCCGACCCCTTTGGGGCCGTTGAATTTGTGAGCCGAAAAACTCATCATATCGACGTTGAGTTTTTTGACGTCTATATCTATCGCTCCCATCGCCTGCACCGCGTCGGTAAAACATAAAACGCCGTGGTCTTTGGCTATCTTTACGACTTCTTCTATGGGTTCTATCGTCCCGATCTCGTTATTTGCGTACATACAGCAAATAAGTATAGTGTCCTTTCTTATCGCCTTTTCGAGTTCTTCAAGGTCGACAAAACCTTCTTTGTCGACGCCGACGAAGGTAAACTCGAACCCGTCTTTTTCGAGTTCTTTGGCGGTGGAAAGCATCGCCGCGTGCTCTATCTTCGTCATAATGACGTGTCTGCCCTTGTTTTTAAGAGAGTTGCACGTTCCGCGAAGAGCCCAGTTGTCGCTCTCGGTCCCGCCCGACGTAAAATAAACTTCGTTGGGTTTTGCTCCGATAAGCGTCGCTATTTTGTCTCTCGCTTCGTCGACCGCCTTTTGCGCCGCCCTGCCGAAAGCGTGCTGACTGTTGGCGTTGCCGTAAGTTTCGGTAAAATACGGGAGCATTTTTTGTAAAACTCTCTCGTCGAGCCGCGTCGTCGCGGCGTGGTCTAAATATATTTCTTTCATTGGTTTTCCCTTTTTGTTCAAGGAATTTTAATTCCTACTAAAATGGTAGGTTATCGACTATATTATAAACCCCTTTTCCGTGTTTGTCAACGGAAGAAAGGGTCTCTTTCAAAAATCATTTTATCGTTACTTCCGCCGCGGAAAGTATCTCGCCGCTTTTGAGTTTTAACCTTCCGTCTCCGAGAATTTCTTCCGCTACGGCGTAATACTCCGCCCCGTCCTTTACGACGGTTATCTCTTTACCCAAAATTATGCTCTTTTCGGCGTAATACTCCATATCCGTCGGCAGCGTAAGGTTGTATACGAGCGTCGCGAGAACGTCCTTTAACGGGAATTCTTTGCCCGAAATTTCCTTCATAGATACGGCTATATCGCCGATCTCCGCCGCTATCGGGTTGTTGACGTTAAGACCTATGCCCGTAACCGAGCGGTGGACGGTATCGCCCGAAAACACGTTTTCTATAAGTATACCGCAAATCTTTTTGCCGCCGACAAACACGTCGTTGGGCCACTTTATTCCGCCGTCTATCCCGAACGCCGCGAGAGTCTTTACCACGGCGACGGCGGCGTTTGCCATTATCGAAAAGGCGTTTTCGGTCTTCACCGCGTCAAAGCGCAGAAAAGACAAATAAATTCCGCCCGTTTCGGATATAAAAGACCTGCCTTTGCTTCCCCTGCCGCCCGTCTGGCGTTTAGCGACGATAACGACGTCTTCTTTTCCGTCGGGAAGGGTCTTCGCGTAGTTGTTGGTCGAGTCTATTTCGTCAAAAATAAGGGTTTTCATTATATATACTCTTCTTCCGCGGCGGCGCCCGCTTTTTCGGCGGCTTCCTTTGCGCAGTCGTACCCGAAACCTTTGGACAAAAGGTACTTGTAGCATTTCAGGGTGTTTTGCCTGTCGCGCGGTTTGTTTCTCATATACTTTTCGGCGACGGCGAGCGCGCTTTTGCTTTCGTCTTCTATGCCGTCGAGCGCGTCTTTCATATCGGCGTCGCTCACGCCCTTTCTTCTGAGTTCTAAGGCGATAAGCCTTTTGCCTTTGCTTTTGGAAAGCGAGTTGGCGTAGTCTGTCGCGTACAATTCGTCGTCGACGAATTTATAGCCTTTGAGTTTTTCTATCGTTTCGTTTATCGTCTTGTCGGTATAGCCTTTTTTGCGCAGGTAGTCGGAAACTTCCTTCTCGGTCTTTTTGGAACGCGTAATATAGGATAAAGCCTTGTCGAGAGCCTTTATACGCTCTTCTTCGTACTGTATCTCTTCGAGCCGCTCTTCCGATACGGACAAACCGATTTTAAGTCGGGCTTTCATCACCGTTTCGAGTTCGAGACCGCAAAAGAAGACGTTGTCGAGATATATATTGCACCTTGTCGGCGTTTTTGCCTGCGGCTTTATATCGGTTATCGTCTTCATTTTTCTACCCCGTATACGGAAAATTTGTCACCGACGGCGTTTATCGCGGCTTTTCCGAGAGTAAGGTCGATAAACTTCGACTTAAAGTCTTCGGCGGTTTTTTTCGGAACGGAAAGGGTCACGTTTACCGAGTCGGAAAAATCGGTCTTTTCTATCGCACACTTTTGCCCCGACGAAAATTTGACAAACGCCGGATACGCGTCGTAAGAAAGAACGAGAGAAAATACGGTAGACAAGACCACTTCTTCCGCGCCTGCCGCGCATAAAACTTTCGCCGTCGCGCCGGAGTACGCCCTGACGAGACCGCCGGCGCCGAGTTTTATTCCGCCGAAGTATCTCGTCACCACCACGCAGGTATCGGAAAGACCCTTGCTCTCAAGAACTTCGAGCATGGGTTGTCCCGCCGTTCCCTGCGGTTCGCCGTCGTCCGAAAAACGCTTTACCGCGCCGTTTTCGGCGACGAAGGCAAAACAGTTGTGCGTGGCGAACGGATGAAGTTTTTTTATCTCGGATATGAAGTCGCGCGCCTGCTCTTCGGTCTCGGTCTTCGCCGCGTAGGCGATAAATCGGGATTTTTCTATTACGGTCTCTTCTTCCGCGCGTTCCTTTATCCTTAAATAACTATCGTTCATCAAAAAGGAGATTACGTCAGTTATTGTTCCCGTTGTGCTTTTCGACGATGTCCAGAATATCGCATATCCTGTCGAGATCGTCGCGGGTGTAGTAGTCGATATAGATCCTTCCCTTGCGGTCGTTGCCGATAGCCGAAACCTTGGTCCCGAAATTGCGCTGCATACGCGCGATCATATCTTTGAGTTCTATCGACATTTCGGCTTTGGGTTTTTTGGCGGGGTCTTTTGGCGGATTGAAATAATCTCTTACAGCCTTTTCTATATCGCGGACGCTCAACCCTTCGTTTACCGTCTTTGCGGCGAGCGTTTCCTGCTCTGCCTGCGGAAGAGTTATAAGCGATCTCGCGTGACCTGCGGAAAGTTTATTTTGCGCGACGAGATCCTTTACGCTGTCCGAAAGACTTAAAAGGCGCATCGTGTTTGCTATCGCGGAACGGCTTTTGCCTATTCTCTCGGCGAGTTCTTCCTGAGTAAGGCGGAATTCGTCCATCAGAAGTTTCATAGCGTTGGCGGCTTCTATCGGGTTAAGGTCTTCCCTTTGCAGGTTTTCGATAAGGGATATTTCCTTTATCTGTCTTTCGCTGTATTCCTTTATTATCGCGGGGATAGTCTTTTTGCCGGCTATCTTGCTGGCACGGTACCTTCTCTCGCCCGCGATTATCATATAGCGTGAGCCGTTTTTATTGACGACTATGGGCTGAATTATGCCGTGACGGGAAATCGAGTCCGCGAGTTCGTTCAAAGCGGTCTGATCGAAAGTCTTTCTCGGCTGATGGGGGTTGGGATAAATCGAGTCCATATCGAGTTCGATAACTCCCTGATCGGCGGTGGAAGTCTTTTCTCCGCCTATAAACACGTTGCCGTAATCGTCTTCCGTTTCCTGGAAAAGTGCCGAAAGCCCTTTGCCGAGTCCTTTATTGACAGACATCATAATATAACGCCCTCCTCTCTTCTTATGAGTTCTTTTGCCGCTTCATAGTAAGCCTTCGCTCCCGAACACTTCGGGTCGTGGAGCATTACGGGCACGCCGTGGCTCGGCGCTTCCGAAACCCTTATGTTTCTCGGGATAACGGTGTTATACACCCTTGTTCCGAAAAATTTTCTTATCTCGTCGGCAATTTGACGGGAAACTATCGCCCTGCCGTCGAACATTGTGAGTATTACTCCGCCGACCGAAAGCGACGGGTTGAGTTTTGATACGAGTTTTATGGTGTTGAGAAGTTGGCTCAATCCTTCCAAGGCGTAATATTCCGACTGTATGGGGATAATCGCCTTGTCCGCCGCTATAAGAGAATTTATCGTGAGAAGTCCGAGCGACGGCGGACAGTCTATCGTTATGTAATCGTACTTGTCCTTTATCTCCGCGAGAGCGTCGGCAAGCCGACGCTCTCTGCCGCGGAGATTCACGAGTTCTACTTCCGCCCCCGCGAGATCGATGCTCGACGGAAGGAGCGACATATTCTCGATCTCGGTTATAAGGGTGACGTTTTCGGCTTTTTCGCCGTTTATCAGAACGTCGTATACCGACTTGTCGAGTTTGCTCTTGTCATAACCGAGTCCCGTGGTCGCGTTGCCCTGCGCGTCCATATCGACGAGCAGGACTTTTTTGCCCAAAGAAGCAAGATATGCCGAAATATTTACACACGTAGTGGTTTTTCCGACGCCGCCCTTTTGGTTGGAAAACGCTATTACCTTACCCATACAGCACCCCTTTTAACTTATTCGTCTTTGCCTGCGGTAGGCATATCGGGAACGTCCGCGGACTCTTCTTTCTTGTCTTCATCAGGCTCGACGGTAGTTTCGGGCGAATCGTCTTTTTCTTCCGTCGCCTTTTTCGCGTCGAATCTCTTGAACGGATTTGCTTCGCGCTCGCTGTCGCGGTGTTCCATATATTCTATTATCGACTTGACGTCCTTGCCTTCCATTATAAGGTCTACTTCGTCCTGATAGATAGTCTCTCTCTCGATAAGGAGCCTTGCCATATTGTCGAGAAGGCGTTTGTTTTCGGAAAGGAGTTCGGTCGCTTTTTCGTGCGCAGCCTTTATTATATTTTCCACTTCGTCGTCTATAAGAGCGGCTATCTTTTCGCTGTAAGGAGATACCGTCTGATAATCCCTTCCAAGGAAGACCTGGTCGTTGTCGCCGTAGTTGATGGGACCTATCTTGTCGCTCATACCCCACTCCGCGACCATCTTTCTCGCCCTTTCGGTAACGACCTTTATGTCGTTGGACGCGCCTGCGGAAATATCCTTTATAATGAGTTCTTCCGCGACTCTTCCGCCGAGAGTCATCACTATATCGTCAAGCAGTTTGTTTTTGAGAAGGTGGTTGTCGTCGGAGTCCGGACGGGTCATCGTGTACCCTGCCGCCATGCCGCGCGGAATTATGGAAACTTCCTGTACGGGATCGCAGTGCGGAAGGAGCCGCGCGAGTATAGCGTGCCCCGATTCGTGATAAGCGGTTATACGCTTGTCGGTTTCGGTCACGAGTCTCGATTTCTTTTGCGGTCCTATTATGACCTTGTTTATCGCTTCGTAAAGGTCGACGTTGGTTATCGCCTTTTCGTTCTTTCTCGCCGCGAGTATCGCCGCTTCGTTGAGAAGGTTGGCTATATCCGCGCCCGAAAATCCCGCGGTCATTCTCGCAAGGACTTTGAAGTTTACGTCCGCCGCGAGCGGTTTGTTTCTCGCGTGGACTTTAAGGATCGCTTCCCTTCCCCTTACGTCGGGCATATTGACGTAGACTTGCCTGTCGAACCTGCCCGGACGCATAAGCGCGGGATCGAGTATATCCGCACGGTTGGTCGCCGCGATTATGATAATGCCGTCGTTGGCTTCGAAACCGTCCATCTGAACGAGAAGTTGGTTAAGCGTTTGCTCTCTCTCGTCGTTACCGCCGCCGAGACCCGCTCCCCTTTGACGACCGACCGCGTCGATCTCGTCGATAAAGATTATGCACGGCATACTCTTTTTTGCCATGCTGAACAAATCCCTTACCCTGCTGGCGCCGACGCCGACGAACATTTCAACGAAGTCGGAGCCGCTTATCGAGAAAAACGGAACGTTCGCTTCCCCCGCGACCGCCTTGGCGAAAAGGGTTTTACCCGTTCCCGGGGGGCCTACGAGAAGAACGCCTTTCGGTATCCTTGCGCCCACTTGAGAAAACTTCTTGGGGTTTTTAAGGAATTCGACGATTTCCTGTAGTTCTTCTTTTTCTTCTTCCGCTCCGGCGACGTCGGAAAATCTCACTTTTACGTTTTGATTTACTCTCGCCTTGGTCTTGCCGAAGTCCATTGCGCCCTTCGTTCCGCCGTTCATCTGACGGAGAAGGAAGAACACGAGAAACAAGCCTATGCCGAGAGTTATCAGCGGCATTATAAGACTTGACCAAAAAGAACCTGCGTTGGGATCCTTGTATTCGATCTGTATCGAAGAATTCGCTTCGATTACGTCGAGTTTGCTTTGGAATCTTTCGTCTCTGCCCGGGAAAATCGTGTAATACTTCAAAGTTTTACCTTTGTATCCCGAAACTTCGTACGAGTCGATGACAATTCGGTCTATCTCCGCTTTGTCCGCTTTGAAAACCGCTTTCTTGTTGCCGAAACCGTCGTCTTCATAAACAATGCCGGCTTTTTCCATAAACGCATCGGACGTAATCTTCGAGCCCCTGTTAAAAAACAGCCCCGCTATCGCAAAGAAGGCTATTATCAGCACGAGTACGACCGAAACGATGATGATTGTTTTAGTTGATCTTTTCATTGTGCCTCCAAAAAATTTTACATTAACCGAAAATCGCGTTTGACCTGCCACGCTCGGAGCCGAGTTAAACCCGTTTTCGTACGGCTATCGAAACGGAAAACCCAAAATCACCGAAAACATAAGGGGTTTTAAGTAAAACCGCACCGTTTTCGCAAAATATCCGCACGCGATTTTGTTATCCGCGTTGCGAATACAGGGGGCGCAAAAAAATTTTTGCGCCGAAATCGTCCGTTTCGACTTACGGTCTTATTTTATCATAATATATATAAAAATACAATTAAAAATTCCTTTTTTACGTTATTTAACATAGTTTTCACGAAAATTTATTGTTTCACTTATATATCGCAAATACTAAAATAGTATGCCGCCCGTACCCGTTTTTATTTATCGGATAACAAAATTGCCCGAAAAACCGCATTTTTTACAAAATCACGGTTTTGGCATTTATACCTTTGCGACGTTTACGAATAGGCACAATATATTGTGTTTTTTATCGTTTCAAACCACAAGTCATCGCGCACCGCTTCTCTTTTTATGTTTTTTCGCAAGTTATACGGAATTTATCTCCCATTTTACCGACGGATTATTTTTTCAAACTTCTTTTTTATCCCGAAAACGGCTAAAAAACGGTCAAAAACCCCAAAAAACCGCCATTTTGGGGTTATTTTGGGGCTTTTTCAGGGTATTTTACACTGTTCCACGTGAAACATTTTCTTTCCCCAATGTTTTTTCGGAGTGTTTCACGTGAAACATTTTCGGTATTTTCCGCCTTGTTCCACGTGAAACAAAATTGCCCGCAAATATCAAGTTATGCGTACTATATAATAAAGAAAAAGCCAAGCCGACGCGTTTATAGATAGTAATACGCAAAGTCAATAAAAAGGCGTTGCGTATAGTGCGTCTATATAAATTCAAGACGCCGCATTTGCACTTATATTATAGGGTTGACGGCGGTTGTGCACACTTAAAATCAAGCGAATAAAAAAATTGCGCACCGATGTTGATCGGTACGCAATTGGTTAATAATGCTTAATGCTTCGTTATGCGTATATATGTTTTATCGACGCTTAATATATTGCGCGTTAAAACCGCAAAAAAAGGCGAAAAATGTCGAACGATAAATAAACGCAAAGAAAAAGACGCTTAAAAACTTAAGCGTTGAAAACGCAAAAAAGACGATAGGAGCGTCGTAAGTAAAAAACGCAAAGAAAAAAGACGCGTAAAACGCGTCTTTTTATTTTTAGTTAAACTTCCATGTTTGCATTACTTTGAAGAAATCTCCGAGCAGCAGGCTCGATTCTACGTAAGGTCCGAGTATGCCTTCCATAAAGGTCTGATAAACGTACTTTATAACAAGGTTGCCGTCGGACGCCGCGGAATTCATAAACGATTCGATTGCGGGCGCAAACGGGAAAACGGGGCGCATAAGGATATAATATACAACCGATAGCGCTAACGTTACGACTACTGCGCCTATCGCCGCACCGAAGACAAGTCCGAGAATTTTATCTAAAACCCTTAAAAAGCCCGTACTGCTGATTTTGATCGCGATAGCCCGTATCAGTTTATACAAAAGTCCGATTATGATCGCGAGCAGTAAATAGATTATCGCGTAGATCGTGTAGTTTGCGAGGTTAAGAGTCGTGGTGCCGAGTTTTCCGAGAAAGTCGACGATAAGATTGAGCGACGAAAGGAAGTTTGCGATTATGTCTCTGAAAGAGTTAATAAAAGCAAGATTATCGGCGAGCAGGTGATATACGGGCTTAAACGCGAAAAATGCTCCGACCAGGGCGGCGACGCCCGCAAACAGTCCGAAGAGTTGTCTTGCGAAGCCTTTAACAAGCCCGATCAAGGCAAACAGCAACAAGATCGCTCCGGCGGCTATATAAATTATGTAGTTAGCCATAGTTCCCCCCTGTAGTATATGCTTATTGTGACAAAATAAATCACGTATAACCATTTTAACGCAAAAAACGCTATTTTGCAACTGTTTGATACGATAAATTTGTGATAACAATAATATATATGAGTAAATTTAGTATAAATTGTTTGAATAAATACGTAAATATATGAGTAAATTTAGTATAAATTGTTTGAATAAATACGCAAAAGAAGAGATTTTATCGGCGCTTACGTCGATTTTCCGCAAGGAACCGCCTGTTATAGTATGCGTCGGAACGGACGCGGTCATAGGCGACGGACTGGGACCGCTTGTCGGCAGTATGCTGAAAGAGAAATTGTGCGGAAAAGCGTACGTTTTCGGGTGTATGGACTCTCCGATAACGGCGTTCGATATAGGATCGACGGTAAATCTTATAAAAAACGCGTATCCGTATTCAAAAGTGCTTGCTATCGACGCCGCGCTCGGCAAAAGGGCGGAGATAGGGACGGTAAAGATAGTCGACGAACCGCTAAAACCGGGGCTCGGAGTGAATAAACGTCTGATAAACGTCGGAAATGCGAGTATGGTCGGCGTAGTTGCAGAGAAAAGCGGAGAAAATCCGCTACTTTCGGTAAGAATGGCGAGAATATACCGTTTAGCGGAAGAAATGTCGTCCGCGATCGCTTGCTTTATAAAGTCGGTTACACAAGAAACCGCTCTATAAGCCGATTAAAGCCGAATTTCGCGTTAAGGCTCAAGTCGGGCAAAAGTAAAAAAGACGTGCTATAAGCCGATTAAACGGTTTTTTGTTGTCTGACTAAACAAAAAAGCGGTCGTTCGGCGCGAAAAAACCGAAAAACACCGCGCGTTCGGCAAAAAACGGTTAAAAAGGCATAAATCCCGGTAAACACGTTACGCCGCCACTTCGGCGCGGACTGAAAAATATATGATAAAGGCGGGTAACGCAACAAGCGTTACCCGCCGGGTTTTATCGAAAAGCAAAGCGGAATAGTTCCGAAAACGGCGGTACGGTCATCTGCCGTACTTTTTGATAAGAGAGCGGAGATATTCCGCAAGATCTTCGCTAAGAGAGCCGAAGGGTATTCTTGCCGTCCAGTTGCCGACTGTCGCCGGAGTGTTTATCCTGTATTTGTCGTCAAGACCGAGCGCGTCCGCGGCGGTTATCACCGCAAGACGGGATTCGGTAGAAAGGGCGGTTTCGATAAGAGCCCGCGGAACGTCCGATTTTCTTTTTACTTTGACGCCTTCGGGAGCGACGGCGTTTATTCTCGACCTGAAAACCGCAAAGTCAACGGCTAATAAACTTTCGGCGTAACCGAGAGCTGTCGCGTTGTCGTGAGTGCCGACGTAGCAGACCGAATTTTCTCCGACGTTGCGGGGGAGATAGGGGTTGTCCGGATTTCCGTCGAAGGCAAATAGCAGAACTTTCATACCGGGAAGACCGCTTTTTTTCAAAAGGTCTTTGACTCCGTCGTCTATGACGCCGAGATCTTCGGCGACGAGTCTTTTTCGGTCTACGAGCGAGAGTACGTCTTTACCCGGCGCCTTGACCCAAACGCCGTCGGTCGCCTTTTTCCCTGCAGGGATCGCCCAGAACCTGTCCAGCCCCCTGAAATGGTCTATCCGTAAAAGGTCGTAGCGTTTAAGTTGGGTTTTAAGTCTGTTTTTCCAAAACTTAAAGCCGTCTTTTTTCATTTGGTCGTAGTCGTACAAAGGATTGCCCCAAAGTTGTCCTTCCGCCGAGAAATAGTCGGGCGGAACGCCGGCGACTTTGGTGGGTTTAAGGTCTTCGTCCAAAGAAAAGCAATCGGGGTTTGCCCATACGTCCGCGCTGTCGGCCGCGACGTACAGCGGGAGATCTCCGAGTATGGTTATCCCCGATTTTTTCGCGTAGTCTTTGACTTTAAGGTATTGTTTTTCGAGTACGTATTGCAAAAACACGTAAAAGAGATATTCGTAATAATTTTCTTCCGTAAAGGATTTCACCGCGGACGGCTTTTTATGCAAAAGGTCGCGCGGAAAATTATAGAGACTTCCGAATTTTTTCTTTGCGGTCATAAAACAGGCGTAGTCGTGAAACTTCCCGCCGTTTACGTAGTCAAGAAACTCGTCCGAAAAATCAAATCTCGAAAAAGCCTTTTTTATAAGAGCCGTTCTTTTTACGTAGAGTTTGCCGTAGTCGATACGTTTGTTTTTCGATTCGGCGGCTTTGAGTTCGGCGCTCGTTATAAGTCCCTTTTCGGCAAGGTCTTCGAGATCGCAAAAGTACGGGTTAAAGGACGCGTCGCAGGTCGAAGAATACGGGCTGTCGCCGAAAACCGTTTGAGACAGCGGCAAGACCTGCCATACCGATATTCCCGACTTTTTGAGAAAGTCGATAAAGCGGAAACTTTCTTCCCCGAAAGTTCCTATTCCGTATTTCCCGTCGAGCATAAAGACGGGCATAAGCATACCGCAACGTTTTTTCATAAGCGATTCCGTTTTGTAAAGGGGGAAAACGTCTCCTTTACGGTGTTAAGTTAAAAAATGAGTTTTTCTATCCTGTCCGCCGCTTCCGTAACGTCTTCTCGGAGAGCGAAAGCCGAAAACCTGACGAAGTTTTCTTTTCCCGCAAAACCGCTCGACGGAGTGCAGCATATACCGGCTTTTGTAAGTACGAGATCGGAAAATTCTTCCGAAGTCATACCGTCGGGGCACCGCGCGTAGACGTACGGCGAACAACAAGTATTATTATACCATATTTTGCGATTTTGAAAAGCGATTTTAAGTACGGACGCGTTCGTTTTGTAAAAATTCACGCGTTTTTCGGTCTCCTTTTTGCCGAGCGGAGTGAAGGCTGCCGCCGCTCCGCGCTGTGACACGTACGAAACCCCGTTGAATCTCGCGCCGAGCCGCCTTTTCCAAAGGGCGTTAAGACGGCCGAGATTTTTCGGAACGACGGTAAACCCGACCCGTATGCCCGTAAAGCCGAGAGATTTTGAAAAGGAGCGTATTTCTATCGCGCAACGGTCGGCGTAAGGCACGGCGTATACCGTTTTCGGTTTGTCGCCCGAAACGTAAGACGAGTACGCCCCGTCGTACACGATGACGGCGTTTGCGGATAAGGCGTAGTCCACCCACGCTTTGAGTTCTTTGTAAGAAAAAGTCGCGCCCGTGGGGTTGTTCGGCGAACAAAGATATATAAGGTCGTACGCCTTGCCGTATGGCGGAACGGGGATAAACCCGTCTTCGCTCGTCGCGTGGAGAAATTCGACGTCGTTGCCGAGAAGAACGTTGGCTTCGGCTCCCGCGGGGTAGCAAGGCGCGGTAAACAGAACCTTTATTCCCCTTTCGAAGAGTTCGGCGACGTTGCCGAGTTCGCTCTTCGCCCCGTCGGACACGAATATTTCGTCGGGAGAGATATTCGCCCCGTCTTCAAGGAGCTTTCTCGCTATCGCTTCGCGCAGGAAGGGATAGCCGCCCGTCGGCGGATACCCGCGGAAGGTCTCCCTGTTTTGCATTTCGTCCGCGGCGAGTTTCATCTCGCGTACAAAAATTTCGGGCAGGGGAAGTTTAACGTCGCCCACGCCGAGATCTATTATCTTGTCGCAAAAGGTCTTTTTCGCCGCGGCGACCTTTTCGGCAAGACGGGCAAAGACGTAAGATTTCGGAAGAGCGTCGAACGCCGTGTTTATTCTCATACGGTTTCCCCCTTAAAGACTTCTTGTACCGTTCCCGACAAAAACGCCCTGCCGCCGCTTATTTTTACGCCGAGTTCGCCGCCCGGCATAAACACCGCGACTTCGCCGCCGGCGTCGCCGCTTCTTAGAAAATAGGAGTACGCCGAAGCGACAGCGCCGCTTCCGCAGGAAAGAGTTTTTCCGCTTCCGCGCTCGCTGACTTCCGCGAGTATTCCCCCGTCGGTTTCCCGTACCGTTTCCGCGTTGACTTTGCCTTGAAGCAGGGGTATCTTCTCGGTAAAGTCGCGGAGTTCGTCAACGCTTATCCCCGAAAAACACACCACGTGAAGATTGCCCGTGTTTATGCCGAAAATATCTCGTTTATCGATATATAGCCCCGCTTTCAGGTATTCGGCGGCGAGTATTTCGCCCGACGCGAAGGGGTGCGGAGAGCAAAAATCGGCGGTTACGAAAGCCGAAGACGGAGAGAGCGTTTCCACGACCGAATAAGTCGTTCCCGACAAGGTGTTTACGGATATTTTGTCCCCCTTAACGCCGAGATACTTTTGCGCGAGATACGCCGCGCATCTCACGCCGTTGCCGCAGGTAAGACCTTCGCTTCCGTCAGCGTTGAATATGCGCATTTTCGCGTCGGCGACCGTCGACGGCGAAACGGTTATTATCCCGTCGCCGCCGATACCGAAGCGGCGGTCGGAATATTTTTGCGAAAGTGCGGGGTAGTCTTCTTTTTCTTCGCCGCCCACGACGTATATATAGTCGTTGCCTGCGGCTTGCATCTTTATGAATTTCATAATATATATTATGCCGACGGGAACGAAAAAATTAAAGGGGTCGAAAATATCCGTTCGGGAATTGTTCCCGACAAAAAACCGCGCAGGGCGAAATTTTACCCGTCACGGTCGCGGTTACGACCTAAGTTTACGCCCGACAAAAATGCGCCCGACGGGAAACCCCGTCGGGCGCGGCTTTGTACGGTCGGCTCTAAGCCGAAAGTTTTAATTCGTTTTTACCACTCTTATTACGTGAGTATCTTTCGTTATGAAAATCGCATAAGTTCCCGCTTCCTTGAAAGTTATAAAGTAACTTCCGGGAACGTAAAGAGCCGCAAGTTCGCCGCTGCCCGCGTCGATTGTTATGCCGGTAACGCCGTCGCCCTTCGAATCGGTAATAGAAAAACGAGCGGTCGTATCCGTAACCGTTATTTCCGACGCAAAAACTTCGTTGTTATCGCCGGGGCTTTGGGAGAAAGTTTTAGAAGAATACGAACTCAAATTCGTTATCAGTCCGCCGACCAGGCTCGCGGGGGTCTTATCGACAATATTCACGATATTCGTACCGGTATTGAACGCGATATCGTACGTGCCCGCCTTATAAATCATAATGACGCCGTTATTGCAAGCGGCGGTCGAGGGGTCAATGCCGGGAGCAAGAGTTACTCCTATAATGTCGGTGCCTTTAATGAAGGTAAGCGTCTCAAACTTTTCGGCGGTAAATGAGGTCAACGCGATTATTCCGGCCGCGTCGGGTTCGATGTCATACATATTGCCGCCCGTCATATACTTATAAGTTGCGGTCGTTTTTTCCGTTTTATAGATGACGAACGAATCTACGCATTCGGTATACATTATATTATAAGTTCCGGCTTCCTTTATTTTGACGTAATCGGCTCCGACTTCGACCGCGTTCAACGCGTCGTCAAATCCGACAATATCCACCAGATGATAGGAAGAAACGTAACCCGTTCCGTTATAAATTCTTATTTCCGAATTTGCGGGAAACGCGGTACTGAAAGAGTAAAAGGTGTATCCGTTGACGACCGCTTGTCTTATATCTTCCGCGTTGACCGTCGTTTCGTGGTTGATGATATATGTAAATTGCTCGTATTCGGCGGAATCTTTATCGTACGAAGTCTTGGTCATCGGAGCCTTTTCGGTTTCGCCTTTTAATTCCAATTCGTATTTATCGGCGTTTGTCGGCTCGTATACCGCGTCGATCCGTATTTCTTTTGTAGCCTTGTTCAGTTCGAATCCCAATCTCGCGGCTCGGGATATAACTATTTCGTCGTCGGTGCCTTGCGAGAATAAAAACGATTGCCACAAATCGGGTTGATAAATATCCGAGTAATCGTAAAAGACATCGTTATCGTGATCTTCGATCACTATTTTATCCCCTTCTTCAACGTATAAATATCCGTAGATATAACTTTCCGTCGGAGATCCGAAATCATAGGATATTTCATTCATCGGATATATGCTGACCGCTTCGTTTCTTGTAAGGTTAACGGTCATTCCGTCATATTCGAATCCCGAAACGGACAATTGCAGCCCGTTGGGAGTACACATAATATCGATATCGGCCAAATCCACGTCGTTATGAATTTTATATTCTTTGGTTATATTGGACGACGTGTCGGCAAAATACGAATATTTTTGAGTGTTATCCGTTTTGTCCGCCACTTCGATCAGATCGCCTTTTTTAAGTTCCGTATATGACAGTTCCCAAACGATAAGATTTTCATTTTGCTCCGACAACGTAAAATCGGCAACCTTTGTTCCGTTTACGAGCAATACTATATCGGTGGATAATTTCGGTATTACGACCGTTTCCGCTTCGTTTTTATTTTCATCGAAGTATTTGCCGCATTTTTCGCAATAATAATAGGCGATATTACCGTCGGAAAAGAACGTCGCGGGGCGAGCGTAATACATATTGCCGTATTCGTGCTCGCTTTCGCCCTGAGTTTCGCCGCCCGGTGTTTCGCTGCCGGGAGTTTCGCCTCCGTCGTCGGGATCGAGAACGACCGTCGGAACGTCGGCTCCGCCGATGTCGACGTTTTCGCACGAAACGAAAGCCGCAACGGAAAACGCGAGAATGAGAGAAAAGAACAACGCAGGTAGTTTTTTCATTTTTTCAGCCCTTCTTTGTTTTGTTGGCTAAATTATATCATCCGATAGCCGTAATTACAAGTAAAAATCGAAAAAAAAGGGCAAAGCGTCGCGCTAAACCCCTTTTCCGTGTTTTATATGCGGTTTTTACTATATATAAAAGCCGTTTTTTAATTATTACGCCTTATTTTTTGCCGCGGAAGTATTCTATTATTCCGCAAACGACTCCCCCCGCGGGGAATACTATCCACATCGGGTGCCAGAGATTGAAAAAGAATCCGCATACGAGATAGACTATCGTCGCGACGGGGAAAACTATCCCGGCAACGGAGCCGTCTTTCTTTCCGTCGGTGCTCGGCATTATCAAACCCGAAACGATCATCAACGACACTCCGAGAGCCATTACGACTATCATCACCGCGGAAGAGACGTACTTGTTGATTTCGAGTTGCAAAAGAAACATAAGGGCGGCTATCGAAAAACATATCAGGGACATTCCGACAGCCGAAAAGATCGCGGCGAGCGAAGCCCTTCCTTTTTTATCGTCCGAAACCCTGTCGTATACGGCGTGACGGATTATAGCGTATGCCGAGAGAAACGCGCCTACGGCAATGAGAGCGAACATACACGCCGTGCCGAGAGTCCAGGCTTGTTTCGTTTTCTCGCCCAAAAATCCCACGATAAGCATCGCGGCGACCCCTGCCAGCGTCAGAAATACTCCTACGGAGAAAAGGACGATCTGCCATACTTTCATCGGAGAACGCACGGGCTCTTCGGTCTTTTCGACGGGATCGGCGTTCCGCGGCTCTTCCGCGACGGCTTTACGGTCGTTTTCCGCGCCGCGCAAAAGTTCGTCTACCGAACAGCCGAGAACGTTTGCGAGCGGAACGAGTTGAGCCGTTTCGGGGAAACTGTCGCCCGCTTCCCACTTGGATACGGCTTTGTTGGATATTCCGAGTTCGTCGGCGATATCCTGCTGGGTAAGTCCGAGTTTTTTACGTTTATTATATAAGAATTCGGAAAAATTGTTCATAAGAAACATCCTTTTGCCGATTTTCCCGAAGTTCGGGCGTCGGCTCTTTTTCTTTATTGTACCATATCCGAACGGGAAAACAAAGAACTTGCCGTCGAAAAAAACGTCAAATTTATCTACTACAGGTTCAATTTGACCTTTTTCGGGTATAAAAAGCCTTTTTATGATAACAATATATAATAAGAAACCGCGCGGCGGAAGCGTAAAAATTTTGTAAGCAAAATTATTTACGAATTTTTACAAAATTTTCACATAAAGGTATTGACAAACAAAAAAAAGAGTGGTACAATATTAGCAGTCAAAGGGATAGAGTGCTAACAGATAAAGCACAAGAGTGCTAAACCCTTTGAAAAGGAGATGCATATTATGAAAAATTATCTTGTAAAAAACGACAGAAGGGAAAACGGTCTCGATGTGTTTGACGACGTGTTCGATTCTTTCTTCAAACCGATGTTTTACGAAGAGAAATTCAATACGATGAAAACCGACATAAAGGAAAACGAGAAATCTTACGTTATGGACGTGGAGATCCCCGGATTCGAGAAGAAGGATATAAACATATCTCTTGAAAACGGTTATCTTACGATAGCCGCGAAGAAGACCGAAAACGCCGAAGAAGGCAAGAAGGAGAATTATCTCAGAAGAGAGAGAAGTTTCTCGGCGACGCGTAGTTATTACGTAGGCGACGTGGACAAGGAAAAAGTTTCCGCGAAGTACGAAAACGGCGTTCTGACGGTTGAAATACCCAAGGAACATCCCGAACTTCCCGCAAAACACAATATAGAAATACAGTAAACCGCAGTTTTTGTTTTTTCTCCTATAAATTAAAGCGGGGCGCGTTCCGTTCGGAACGCGCCCCGCTTGCTTTTTAAGAAATTTTACGGGCGGTAGAGATTGAAACCGCCTTTTACTATATCGAGATCGAATTTCAGTCCGTCGTACAGTTCGCCGTCGATCTGTATGGTGACGGGCGAATCGAATTCTATATCGACGTGTTCGGTATCTTCGAGACGGGTAAAAGGTTGCTCTAAGACCTTGCCTTTCATAAGTTTTATAAAGGCTTTGGGTACTTGCGACTTTTTGACGTCTTCGCAAATGACAAGTTGAAGTTTTCCGTCGTCTATCTCGGCGACGGGGCACATCCTTATCGAGCCGCCGAACTGTTTGCCGTTGCAGACGCACGCGATAAGCGCGTTATGGTCGGTCTTTTCTTCCCCCTTTACCGTGCGGAATTTATAAAAACGGAATTTAATAAGGCTGGCGATAAGGGATACGAGATATTGAATTTTTCCGCGGAGTATCTTGTATTTTTTACACCGTTTCAGTATTTCGACGTCGATACCCGTTCCGATTATATTGAGTCCGCGCACGCCGTCGCACACCATATAGTCGGTTGGTTTTGCCTTTCCGTTTAAGATGACGTCGAGAGCCGCCGTCGCCTTTCTCGGAATTTTCGCGGACTCGATAAAATCGTTTCCGCTGCCCGCCGGGATTATGCCGAAGTTGATCTTCGACGGGTCTTCTATTCCGTTGAAGATGCGGTTTACCGTGCCGTCGCCGCCTACGGCGATTATGTCCGTAGACGTTTTGGAAAGTCTTCTCGCGAGTTCTGTTGTGTTTTCGTTTTCGGAAGGGTAGTGAAAGGCGTATTCGACGTGTTTTTCTTCCAATATTTTTTTCAGTTTTTTGCCCGTCCTTTTCGCCTTTCCGCGCGACGCGTTCGGGTTGATTATAAAGTCTAACATTTTGTCGTCCCCTTGTATAGAATAGACTCAACCTGTCCACATATGGCTAAATTATATAACAGTCGGCAAATTTATGCAACCGATTTTGAAAAAACACGCCGTTTTTACATATTTTACACAATGAAAATCTCTTCAAGGTTGACAAAAACGCGTTCTTAAAATATAATAAAGATACTAATTAACGGTCGGGAGTATTATCATATGAAATTTTTTAAAGGATTTCTTCTCGTGTTTCTCGGATTCGTCATCGGTCTCCTGTCGGTTGCGGGAGCGGTGGTCGGCGGTCTTTGGTACGCCTACACCAAAGTTACCGTCGGAACGGTGACGGGCAATCAATATAAAGAAGAGATCGGCGACGTCAACGAGTTCACTCTTTCCGATATGGTAAATCTCGCAAGGTCGGCTTCGGCCGCGCCCGACAACTATACCTTCCGGAAACTCGACGAAAAATACCGCTTCGACCTTGTTGCGCTGATAAACAAGCTCGGCGGCAATATTATAGAGAGCGGCGAAAACGGCGAGAACGAACCTTATATAGACGATCTGAGATCGGTCTCTCTTTTCAAATTGACTTCTTCGGGGGGATTCAAGAATTTTTTAGACGAACTCCCGATGGGCGCGATATTGAGTTTTATGAAGCCGACCGCGCTTTTTGACTACGACGCAAGGGCGAAACTCCGCGCGTACACCGTGGGGGATATGACGAAAACCGACGAAGAGACGGGCAAGGCGGGATACGTCACCGCGCTCGGCGACGTTTCGGTCGGCTCGGTGCTTCCTGCGTTGTTCGAAAAAGCCGAAGACGGCAGTTACAGGGTAAAGAACGAAACCGAATCCAACAAGATAATGACTCTTTTGTCCAACGTCAGGCTCGGCGGACTTCTCAACGCGACGACGAGCGACTACGATTTCGGCAAAGAAGTCGTCGAAGGCGGTTTTTCCTATATGGGCAATATGCCCGTGGGCGAATTTTTCGAATCTCTCGGAATGCGGGGCGAATTTGTAAGAAGGCTTACGGTCGCGCTCGACGGCAAAAAGTTCGGAGACCTATTTTCTAAGGATCCCGAAACGGGCAAATATAATTTCGGCGCGGACGAAGTGCTCGAAGATATCAAACTCGGCGAACTTTTGGGCTATGAACAAAAAGACGACGGCAAGTGGTATAAGTCCGACGGAACGGTCGTGGAAGAACACGGCGCGGAAGGGCAAATATCCAAATCTATGTTCTCGGCTTCGCTCAAAACGCTGATGGCGGAAGACTTCGAGATAGCCGACCTTTTCGAAGACGTCTATCTCGGCGGACTTATGGGTCTGTACCGCTGCGCCGAAGTCGACGGCGAGATAGTTTGCGAACTCGGACACGGCGACGGCGAACATACGCTCGGCGGCTGGTATTCCAAAAAGGAAGTCGGCGGCGAAACGGTCTACACGCTTGAAAACGCCGTCACTCAAAGGGTCGCGGACAAGGCGATGAGCGACGTTATGACGGACGGGCTCGATCTCACTCAACTTATGCAGGGTCTTACCATAGGCGAAACTATGGGATATAAAAAGGTCGACGGAATATGGTGCAACAAGTCGGGCAAACGGCTCGACAAGATAGAGAGCATAACCGCCGACGTGGATCTCGGCACCGTACTCGGCGGCAGTTTCAGATTCACTTCGACGATAAATTCGGTCAGGATAGGCGAGATAATGAACTATCACTATTGCGACGGAACGGAAGAAGGCTGCGACGCGTTCGAGTTCGAAGACGGAGTAAAGGTATATCACCCGTCACACGAAGAAGGCTGGTATAAGAAAACCGAAACGGGTTGGGAAAAGGTCGACAGCAACATTATAAACTGCGTCGCCGGATTTACCGTGGAAGACGTCGGAAAGCCCGATTTTTCGGACAATCTTATGAATAAGATAAACTCCACCGTCACGGTAAAAGACATCTTCGGAGACGTGGAAGGAACGAACAGTCCGCTCTCGATAGTCGGCAACGACGTCAAAATAGGCGAACTTCAGACCGTTCTTCCCGACAAGGTAAACAACTCTACGCTCGGCACGCTTATACAGGCGGGACTCATATC
>CAMNIW010000005.1 GCA_946540675.1 uncultured Clostridia bacterium
GCAAGGAATAAAGGTAATGTCGATGAACCTTCTTCTGGAAGACGACAGCGAACCCGTCGTGTGGCGCGGCCCCGTCATCAGCGGAGCGGTGAAACAGTTCTATACCGACGTTTTGTGGGAAGACGTGGACTATATGTACGTGGATATGCCACCGGGAACGGGCGACGTTCCGCTCACCGTCTTTCAATCTCTCCCGATAGACGGCATAGTCATAGTCACGACGCCGCAGGATCTCGTGTCGCTCATCGTCGAAAAAGCCGTAAAGATGGCTGAAATGATGGATATAAAGATATACGGGATAATAGAGAATATGAGTTATATCGAGTGTCCGCATTGCGGAGAAAAACTCTATCCCTACGGCAAAGGCAAAGTCGAAGAAGTCGCGGCAAAGTACTCTTTGCCCGTGCTCGGCAGACTCCCGATAGACGGGAAACTTTCCGCGGCGGCGGACGACGGCGAGATAGAAAACGTCGGAGAATATCTGACGGACGCTATGCCCGCGATTTTATAACAAAATGTTATTCTTTTATATAAGGCACGGGGATCCGATATACGATCCCGACGGGCTTACCGAAAAAGGAAAAGAACAGGCGGAGAAACTGTCCGAAAAAGCGGCGATACTCGGCTTCGATAAAATATTCGCTTCCACTTCCCGCAGGGCGATAATGACCGCGACTCCTACGGCGGAGAAGACGGGAAAGAAAATAGAAACTCTGGCGTTTGCCAACGAGAGCGAAGCGTTCCGCTACTTCGGACTGGAAAGAAACGGAAAGGGGACGTGGTGTTTTGTCGACCCCGAAACCGTAAAACTTTTCAAATCGCCCGAAGTCCTTTCGCTCGGCAAAAATTGGTATAAGAGCGAACTGTTCAAGGATACGTCGCTATCCGAAGGGGTAAAGACGGTCCACCGCGAAACGGTCGGGCTCTTTGAGAAACTCGGCTATCGGTTCAATGAAGAGAACGGAACGTATACGGCGGTCAGTCATAAATACGACAGGGTCGCTCTGTTTGCGCACGGCGGATTCGGCATGGCGTTTATAAGCGAACTGCTCGGCATACCGTATCCCCTGTTCGCCACGCGGTTCGAGTATTTGTGCTGTACGGGCGTGTGCGTCTTCGAGATCGCCGACGAAGGCGAAGACATCGTTCCTAAACTGATACAGTACGGCAACGATTCTCACCTTTACGGGAAAGGTAAAGCCGAATATAACGGAAAGGAAATTTTTTGAAAATACGGATAGCACGGTTCAACCTATTTAACGGAAAAGCCGCCCGACGCGAAACGCGTCGGGCGGCCGTTTTATATCGTTTTATATTACGCTACGTCTATCGTCACTTCGGTAAACATTCTGTTTATCGCCTGTTCGTTAGCGCCGAAATCCTTCATAACGCCGCAGCGGAGAAGGGTTTGCTCGGACGGGAAGAGCATATCGAGATACATATCGCGCCACTCGTCGGAAGTGCCGTCGAACATTTCGAAGTCGGGTGCGGTGTATTCTTCGTAAAGAGAATCGTACGCGGCTTTGACGGGGCTTATCGCGCCCGCTTCTTCGCTGTTCTTTACGGCTATATCTTCGCGGCAAAGGAAAGCAAGGAAGTAGTTTGCCGCGGTCTCGTTTTTGGCGTAAGCGGGGATGACGAACGCGTCGATATATACGTTTCCGCCTTCTTTGGGTATCACGTACCAAAGGTTGCGGTTTCCTTTATGTTCTTCGTCGTTGTCGTCGGTGTAGTCGTTCATGACGTAACCCGCGTCGCACGACCACATAAGCGCTACCGCCGTGTCGGTGTTGCCGAGAGCCATTTCAAACTTGACGGTCTCTTCGTCCCACGAAGTGATTATGGATTTCTGCTTGTTGAGCGTGGCTTTCGCCGCCGCTACCGTTTCCGCGGAAGAATCTTCGTATATCGCCTGAAGTTTATCGTTGAACGCCTTGTTGTATACTATGTTTCCGTCTTCTTCGGTCGTGAGAGCCATAAGGGCTTCTCTTTCGTTATATATGCAGGCGGACGCGTACGCTTCGCGCATGGAAAGTTTGGTGGTGCATTTTTTCTTGTATTCTTCGGTGAATATCGCGTCCCAACTGTCTACGTGTTTACCCGTCTTGGTGTAGTCGTACATAAGTCCGAAAGTCCCGTACATATAGGGAACGGCGTATTCGAGATCGGGATCGAATACCTTGGTCGTTTCGAGATAGGACTCTTTGATGAGTTCGGATACCTTTACTATGTTTTTGTCCAACTTTTTGAGAAGTCCCGCCTTGCGGAGATGTTCCACCATATAGTCGGACGGACATATAAGGTCGAAGTCTTCTTTACCCGTTTCGATCTTGGTGCCGACTTCTTCGACGGTAAGAAATTCCTGTTTTTCGACCTTTACGGTCTTTCCCGTTTGTTCTTTGTACCATTTTTCGAAATCGGTGAATATGGAGTAGTCCATATACGCCGAAGGAAGGCTTATTTTAAGCACTTCGGAACGGTCTTGGGAAGAGCAGCCGGCAAAGCCTACGGATGCGGATACTGCGAGAACGCCGCAGAAAAGCGCGCTGACAAATTTTTTCATAGCAATTCTCCTTTATTTATTTTCGCTTTTGAGTTTGCGATTTTTTATTACGTTGACGACTATCATAACTATGAGAACGACAAGGAAGATTATCGTGCTGAGAGCCCTTACTTCGGGCAAAACGCCGCTCCTTCTTATGTGGTTATAGACGAAAGTCGAAATGGTGTACGTGTTGCCGCCGTTTATGCTCGTCACGACGAAATCGTCCAAAGACAGCGTAAAGGCAAGCGCGAATCCGGAGATCATCGCTCCGGCGAGTTGCGGAAGCATTACGGTTATAAGGCTTCTCATCGGGCTCGCGCCGAGATCCATGCTCGCTTCCAGAAGGTTGGGGTTGAGTTGTTTGAGTCTGGGGCTTACCGAGAGTATGACGTAAGGGGTGGTTATCACGGTGTGCGCGAGTATCAGCCAGCCGAGCCCTAAGTTGAACGAGATCTTAAGCACGTCGCGCATAAATATGAACAGCAGGTAAAATCCCATAGCCGTCACTATTTCGGCGTTTACGACGGTGATTTGCGACGCGGTGTCCACGGTTTTGCGCATTTTGGTCATATAGTGTATGCCTATTGCGGAGACCGTACCGAGAACGGTTGCGAGAAACGCCGAAGTAAGTCCTATTATAAGGGTGTTTGCCGTCGCCTGCATCAGTTCTTTGTTTTTGAACAGTTTGGTATAAAGGTTAAACGAGAACGAGCCGTATTCTCCGCCGAGATCCCTTACTTCCGAAAACGAATATACGACGATGAGAGCGATCGGAAGATATATGGCGATCAGTACGATAACGAGTATCGCCCAGCGGATAACGAGTGACAAAAGGGTCTTGTTTTTCATTGCCGGTTACCCCCTTTCGCGGTCTTGTTCGTCCTTTTTGATAAGAGCGAAGACAGGAACATAACGAGAAACACGAGCAAGAGCAGTATAAACGACAGCGCCGAGCCCGCTCCGTATTCTCTCAGTCCGAAGAGAATTTCTATTCCCCTGCCTATTACCGTCGTGCCGGGATCGGCGAGAAGACCCGTTACGGCGTACGCGCTGAATATGGGCATAAACACCATGCTTATTCCGCTGATTATTCCGGGGAAGGAGAGCGGGAAAGTTACTTTCCAGAAAGTGGAGAAGTCGCTCGCCCCGAGATCTCTCGACGCTTCTATATAACTTTTGTCCATATTGGAAAGGACGGTGTATATCGGGAGCAGCATATACGGCAAAAAGTCGTATACGAGACCGAGTACGCCCGTAAGGAAACTCGGTTTGAGCCCTATCGCGGTAAATACCGATTTAAGGGCGACTATGCGGAGCACGAAGTTCATCCACATCGGTATTACGAAGAGCAGCGCGAGCACCGCCATTTTGTTGAACGGAGCGGAAGCGAGAACGTACGCCACGGGATACGCGACCAAAAGACACAGCAAGGTCGCGAGAGCGGCTATTCCCACCGTCTTAAAGAGTGAGTTTCTGTAAGCCGCTTCGGTAAAGACGTACTTGAAATTTTCAAACGTAAACGAGCCGTCCTGTCCCCTGAACGCGTATACCGTTACGAGTATGAGCGGAACGATGACGAACACGAGCGTCACCGCGAGATAGGGGAAAGCGAACGCCGTCGGACGGAAAACTTTTGCCTTTTTCATTCTGAATCCCCCGAAATTTCGCTTTCGTCGAAGTTTTCGCCTTCGTTGTCCGAAACCTTGTCGGCGGTAAGGAAGGTGGACGCTTCTTCTTCGTTTATCTCTTCTTCGTCTTCTTCGTTATATTTTTCGACTTCTATCTTGGCGGGGTCTATCTTTATGCCGACCCTGTCGTCGAGATCCCACTCGTACGGGTTGTCGAGATAGAAGTCTTCGTCGGTATCGGTGTATACCTGTACCTGATAATAAGTTCCTTTATACAGGCTTTGCGTGACGTTTGCGCCGATAACGCCGTCGGCTTCGTCGTCGGTGAGTTCCACCGCGTCGAAGGGGACTTTGACTTTGACCTTTTCGCCCTTTTCAAAGCCTTCCCGATTGACGAACTCGAACGAGCCGTCGCAAAACCACACGGAATTTTCTCCGTCTATCTCCCCGATAAATTCGTTTACCGTGCGCATTTTTCTCATTATGTGTATGCTGTCGGGCGTTACCGAGAGCGAAACGGAAGAACCTATCGCGAAGTCCGAAGTGTTCTGTACGGTAAATTCGTAATCGGACGCGAGAACGTTCATTTCGTAATACGTGCCCTTGAACACCGAAGACGTCACTACGCCTTTGAACTGTCCCTTGCCGTCCGCGGAAATGCCTATGTCTTCGGGACGTATCACAAGGTCGACCTGTTCGTTTTTGGCAAAGCCCTTGTCGAGACACTTTACGTCTACGCCGAGAAAGCGCACGAGATAGTCTTTGAGCATCGTTCCGGAAAGAATGTTGCTCTCTCCTATGAAGTTTGCGACAAAGGCGTTGGCAGGCTCGTCGTACACCTTTTTGGGCGTTCCTATCTGCTGGATATATCCGTCGTTCAATACGACCACGACGTCGGACATCGTCAGCGCTTCTTCCTGATCGTGCGTTACGTATATAAAGGTTATGCCGAGTTCCCTGTGCATGCGTTTGAGTTCTATCTGCATCTCTTTGCGCATTTTAAGGTCGAGCGCGCCGAGCGGCTCGTCGAGAAGGAGAACTTTGGGTTCGCACACGAGCGCTCTCGCTATCGCGACTCTTTGTTGCTGTCCGCCCGAAAGCGAGTTTACGTTCCGGTATCCGTAGTCTTCGAGATCGACCATTTTAAGAGCGCGGTTGACCTTGTCGGCAATTTCCTGTTTGGTCAGTTTGCGATAGACCGTCTTTCCGTTCTTTTCGCCCGCTTCTATCTTTTTGAGTTTAAGTCCGAACGCCACGTTGTTGAAGACGTTGAGATGGGGGAAAAGCGCGTATTTTTGGAAAACGGTGTTGACGGGACGGCGGTAAGGGGGCTTACCCGTGACTTCTTCGCCTTCGAGAAATATTTTGCCTTTTGTCGGCGTGTCGAATCCCGCTATCATACGGAGAAGAGTAGTCTTGCCGCAACCCGACGGGCCGAGCAGCGTGACGAACTGTCCGCGCTTGATAGACAGGTTCATATCGTCTATGACGGTCACCCCGTCTTCGAAGATCTTGGTAATGTTTTCTACTTCGATGATTTTATCTTCTTTGTGTTCCATTTTTTGCTCCGTATTTATAAAAGATTAAAAAGTCGGCGGAGTGGAGATCCATATGAATTTCGCCATTCTGTCGGTTTGGTTTTCGATGTAGTGCGTCTTGTTGGAAGTGAAATAGAAACTCTCTCCCATACGGCATTTGAACTTTCTGTTGCCGACGTGGACTATTATCGTGCCGGATAAGACGTATCCGAATTCTTCGCCTTCGTGCGGAACGTCGGGTTCGGTCGTCTTGGTCGGCATAAGTTCGACGATAGTCGGCTCCATCATATTTTTTTGCGCGTTGGGAACGAGCCAGTTGAGTTTCATCGCGTTGGTTTCCTTTTCGATGAAATCTTCTTCCTTAAAGACGATCTTCTCTTCTTCTTCCTCGGCGAAAAACTCTTTAAGGTTGGTGCCGAGCGCGGAAAGTATATCGACCAGCGTCGCTATCGACGGGCTGGTCAGATCGTTTTCGAGTTGGCTTATGTAACCTTTGGTAAGTTCGCACCTGTTGGCGAGTTCTTCCTGCGTAAAGTCGCATTGAAGCCTTAATTCCTTTATCTTATTACCTAATTCCACTTTTATCTCCTTTATACTAAACCCGAAGTTTAACGGATTTAGGAAACTTAAACAAAAAGTTTAATAAAAGTAAACACAACGGCATTATTATATACATAATAAATCGGCGTGTCAAACGATTTACGGGTGTTTTTCAAAAAAAACGACAATTTTTTCGTCGGGGCGTAATCAAAGGAAAAAATCGAGCATAAAATCAAACGTAGAGTATTCCCGTAAATTCGACAAAATTCGGGCGGACTTGTTATTTTTCGTGTTTCGGAAGGTGATAGTATATATGAAAGAAAAAACTTTGAAAGCGGCGGCAGCGCTGGCTATGTTGTTCGTATTTACGGGGCTTATCGTCGGCGCGTATTTTTCGGGCGGCGGCGCGCTGTACACTTTCGCCGCAAAAAAGCGCGAAGTGCCCGTATACAGGGTAGACCGCGACGACGGAAAGGCGGCTATATCGTTCGACTGCGCCTGGGGAACGGATTACACCGACAAAATACTCGATATTCTCGATTTTTATAAGATAAAATGCACCTTTTTCGTCGTGGAGTTCTGGGCGGAAAAGAACGCCGACTACCTTAAAAAGATATCCGACCGCGGGCACGAGATAGGCACGCACTCGGCGACTCACCCGAAGATGAGCGCGCTGACCGAAGACGGGATGATAAAGGAACTTTCGACGTCTTCGGCGAAGATAACCGAAATAACGGGAAAGGAAGTAAAACTCTTCCGTCCGCCTTTCGGGGATTATAACGACAGGCTCTTGTCCGTCGCGAAGAAACTCGGACTGACTACCGTACAGTGGAGCGTGGACAGTCTGGACTGGAAAGACCTTTCCGCCGAAGAGATAGCGACGAGAGTGATAAAAAAGACCGGATCGGGCGACGTGATACTTTGTCACAACAACGGATCGCATACGGCCGAGAGTTTACCGCTCATATTCTCCGAACTCTTAAAAAGGGGGATAACGTTCGTTCCGATAGGCGAACTCATATATACGGACGGTTACTTTATCGCGCCCGACGGGACGCAGAAAAAAGCATAAAAACACCGGATTTTCAATAAATCCAAAGGAGAAGTCAATGATAAACGAAGAAAAACCGAGCAACAACAGAGTGTTTGTCAAAGGACAAATAGTAACCGAAGCGAGATATTCTCACGAAGTGTACGGCGAAGGGTTTTACGAGATGGACGTGTGCGTAAAGCGGCTGTCGGGGCAGGCGGACGTGCTTCCCGTTACCGTTTCGGAAAGGCTCATCGCGAGCAACGGCTTAAAGGTGGGCGAAACCGTTTCGGCGATAGGACAGTTCAGGAGTTACAACAAACTCGTAGACGGCAAGAGCAAACTTATGCTTACCGTTTTCGTACGGGAGATAGTTTCGGGCGAAAACGCCAAAAACCCCAACAACGTGGTGTTGTCGGGATATATATGCAAGCCGCCCGTGTACAGGACGACGCCTTTTTCGCGCGAGATAGCCGACGTGCTTATCGCGGTAAACAGGGCGTACAACAAGTCCGACTATATCCCCTGCATAGCGTGGGGAAGAAACGCAAGGTTCGTAAAAAATCTTACCGTAGGCGACAAAATCGCGATATCGGGCAGGATACAAAGCAGGGAATACGTCAAGAAAATCTCCGAAACCGAGAGCAAGACGATGACCGCGTACGAAGTGTCGATATGCAAACTTTCGGCTTGCGACGGAGCGGCTTCGTTCGACATAGAAGAAGAGTTCGATATGAACTTCAAGATGGCGGAGCCGTTTTAACGGTCAAATCATATAACGCAGAAAGCGGGAGAAGGCTCCCGCTTTTGTTTTTATTTTTATTGTTTTTTACAAAAATATATGGTATACTATGTAAAAAGAAAAACGTCGGCGGCGTGTTATGTTGGAAAATTTACTCAATCAGGACGAATTTATACTATTCGGCCATCATATCAAAAACCATATTTCGATAGGGAGCGTATCCATATATTTTTACGCTCTCGCGATAGTTACGGGCATGATTTTATGCTGCGTGCTCGCTATTCCCGTATTCAAAAAAAGGGGCGTTCCGCCCGACTTTATACTCGACATAATGATTTGGGTAATACCGCTCAGCATAATCTGCGCGAGAACGTGGTACGTCCTTTTCGACATAAAGACCTTTATCGACTCCCCCAAGGGATTTTTCCTTTCGGCAATAAATATCCGCGACGGCGGGCTCGCGATATACGGCGGAGTCGTGGGCGGCGCGCTCGGCATAGTGATCGCGTGTAAGATAAAGAAGGTCGGCATACTCAAAATTTTCGACATAGGCGGAGCGATGCTTCCGCTCGGTCAGGCGATCGGAAGATGGGGCAACTTCTTCAATCAGGAAGTTTACGGACAGGAGATAACCAACCCCGCGTTTCAGTTTTTCCCGATAGGCGTCGAGATAGAAAACGGCGGAACGGTCGGTTGGTATCAGGCTCTTTTCTTCTACGAAAGCGTACTCGATCTCGCCTTGTTTATAGGTCTTTACCTGTATCTCCGCAAGAGAAAGAGCGACAAGAGCGGCTACGCTATGTCCTTCTATTTCATAGGATACGGGCTTATAAGGGCGATACTCGAAGGTTTCCGCCAGTCGGAATACAACCTGCCGCTGTTCGGCAATACGGGGATAAGGGCGATGATACTCGTATCGGCTCTTCTCATCGCGGGCGGGTTGATTTGCCTTACGTTTTTCTTAAAGCGCGACGGATATATATTCAAAGGTAAAAAAGCGGCGTCGGGGGAAGTCCCCGAAGACGCGCCGCAGGGTGATATAAACACCGAAAAGGAGAAAGAAGATGAAAAAGACTGAAAAAAGACTTTTCAAAGCGGCTCTCATTCTCGCGGCGGCGGTAGTTACCGCGGCGATAGTTTTCGTCATATTGTCTGTGACGAAAGTGATAACGGTAAACCCGTTCAGGATAGGTTTCGCGATATTCACGCTCGGCATAGGCTTTATTTTCTCGGTGTACGGGATAATAGTCAAGGGCGGTTACGAAACGGCGGTCGGCGGACTGCTTCTCATAATCGGACTTACGGTAGTGCTTTGGGGCAAACTTCCCTGGTACGCGATAGTCCTTATCGACGCGGGACTCATCATCCTTGCGCTTTTGGGGCTGTTTATTATGAAGTCGGGACAACTCGTTCCCGAAAGAACGGACGAAAAGGAAGGTTACAAGCCGTACTCGGAGACCCTTGCGGAGAAAAAGGCGAAACAGGCGGAAGAAGACCAAAAGCCCCTTCCCGAACTCAAAGATTATTCGGATAAAAAAGAAGACTGAAAATGATAAAAAGAAACCTTACTCTCTTGACCGATCTCTACGAACTTACGATGATGAACGGTTATTATCTCAAAGGCAAGAAGGACGAAGTCGCCGTTTTCGACGTGTTTTTCCGTCAGAACGAACTCATAACGTTTTCGCTTGCGGCGGGACTCGAACAGGCGGTGGATTACGTCCTTAATCTGAGTTTCGGAAAAGACGAGACGGAGTATCTGAGAAGTCTCGGCATATTCGACGAAGGCTTTTTGGAATATCTCTCAGGGATGAAATTCACGGGGGATATATATTCGGTGCCCGAAGGGACTATGGTTTTCCCCGGGGAGCCGATATTCACGGTAAAAGCGCCCGTGATGCAGGCGCAACTCATAGAGACCGCCGTTCTCAACATAATAAACCATCAGACGCTCATCGCTTCCAAAGCCGCCAAGATATGCAACGCCGCAAAGGGCGACGCGGTAATGGAATTCGGACTGCGCCGCGCGCAGGGACCCGACGCAGGCATTTACGGCGCGAGAGCGGCGATAATAGGCGGCTGCGCGTCTACGTCCAACGTCCTTGCCGGACAGGAATTCGGCGTAAAGGTATCGGGAACTCACGCGCACAGTTGGGTAATGGACTTCCCGTCGGAGTACGAAGCGTTCAAAGCGTACGCCGACGTATATCCCGACGGAGTGCTCCTTCTGGTCGACACTTACGACACTCTTAAAAGCGGTATTCCCAACGCCATAAAGGTATTCGACGAAGTACGCGCCAAGGGTAAAGAGCCCGTGGGCATAAGGATAGATTCGGGCGATCTTGCGTACCTTACCAAGCAGGCGAGAAAGATGCTCGACGCGGCGGGGTATCCCAAAGCCGTAATATGCGCTTCGGGCGATCTCGACGAAAGGCTGGTGCAGAGCCTTAAACAGCAGGGAGCGAAGATAGACACCTGGGGCATAGGCACCAAACTCATAACCAGCGCGGATATGCCCGCGCTCGGCGGAGTGTACAAACTTTCGGGCGTGGAAAAAAACGGAAAGATAATCCCCAAGATAAAGGTTTCGGACAACTCCGCCAAGATAACCAATCCGGGATTTAAGACCATTTACAGGATATACGACAGGGAAACGGGCAAAGCCGAAGCCGATCTCATCGCCCTTCGCGGAGAGAAGATAGACTTTACTTCGCCGCTGACGTTATACCACCCGATAGAAAGGTGGAAAAAGATCACGTTTACGAACTACGAAGCGAGAGAACTTCCGCAAAAGATAGTGGAAAACGGAAAACTCGTCTACGATATGCCCAAACTCACCGAAATAGCGGCTTACGCGCAAAGGGAGATGGGGTCTTTCTGGGACGAATATTTAAGGATAGATCAGCCGCACGTGTATAAGGTCGACTTATCCGACGGCTTATACGCCTTAAAGACGGAGATGCTCGATAAAATAAGAAAAGGAGAAAACCTTTGACCGAAGAAGAGAAGGAAGAACTCTTGCTCGAAAACGAATATCTCAAAAGCGTTATAGAGAAGTATAAAGAGAGAGAATCCGAGATCGAAAAAAAAGAAAAAAACGCCGAAAGACGCGCCGAAGAGATAATGGCGGCGGCAAAAAAGGCGTTCGGATACGAGATAGACAGGCTTCGGCTTTTCAGGGCGCGATGGGAAAAGACCTTCGGGTCGTCGGCTTTGAGCGAAGAAGAAAAGGCGGAGATAAGGTCTTTGACGTCGGCTTTGAGCGAAATTTTCGAAGGCAAAGGGGAAAACGCCGATTTGAGCCGATCCGAACGCGCCGACAAGGCGGCGGCTCTTCTCGGTGAAAAAAGCCTGTCGAGAGTATATATAGGCGACAGGGAAAACGGTTTTTCGCTCGGCGACGTGGAAGACGTCGAAGGGCTCGATCTCGAAGAACTTTGTAAAGAACTCGGACTGACGGAGAATTGATATGTGGTACGTAGTATTGTTTGCCGTATTGCTTTTAATCGATCAGGCGACTAAAATCATCGTCGCCATGTATTCGGGCGTAGCCGGCTCGGCGGGGGGCGAAGGAACTCTCGTCAAGACGCTTATACCCGACTTTCTCGATATTTCGTATTGCGAGAACAAAAACGGAATGATGAGTTTGTTCTCAAAGATCGCGGACGACAACACGCGTTATTGGATATTCATAATATCGAGCGCGGTCATAATGCTCGCGATATTTCTCTATCTCGTCATTGCGAAAAACAAGGGCAAGTGGAATACTTTCGCCCTTACTATGATACTTGCGGGCGCGGTCGGCAATTTTATAGACAGAGTGCTCACCGTCTACGTGCGCGACTTTATCCACGTCATACTCACGGTCGGCGGCAAGGAGATATTCCCGTACATATTCAACGTCGCGGATATGGCGGTCGTCGTCGGCGCGATAATGCTCATTATCGGGATGCTCTTTATAGGCAAAGACGCGATATTCGGGAAGAAAAAGAAGGACGAAGATGGAAAAGAAAAAACTGACGGCGGACAAAAAGGAACGGCTTGACGTCTTTCTCGCCGAAAAACTCGATAAGACCCGTTCGTCGGTAAAAAAACTCATAGAAGACGGCTTTGTGACGGTCGGCGGCGAAAAGGTAAAGGCGGGAAGAGAAGTAAAGAACGGCGAAGAGATAGAAGTCGTTCTTCCCGATCCCGTCGCGCTCGACTTAACGCCCGAAGATATGCCGATAGACATAGTGTATCAGGACGGCGATATAGCGGTGATAAACAAACCGCAGGGTCTTACCGTTCACGCCGGCAACGGGGTAAAGGGCGCGACGCTTGTCAACGCCCTTTTGTATCATCTGGACAGTTTAAGCGGCATAAACGGCGTTATGCGGCCGGGGATAGTGCACAGGATAGATAAGGACACGTCGGGGCTTCTCGTCGTGGCAAAAAACGACGCCGCGCACCTTTCTTTGTCCGAACAGATAAAAAAGAAAACCTGCCGCCGCAGGTACGTCGCCCTTCTCGAAGGCGTGCTTAAAAGCGACGAAGGGACGGTTTCCACCCTTATCGGCAGGAGCGAAAAAAACCGCACGATGATGGCTGTCACGCCGCGCGGCAGGACGGCTGTAACTCACTACAAGGTAATAAAAAGATACGACGGTTACACTTTTTGCCGCTTCGAACTCGAAACGGGCAGGACTCACCAGATAAGGGTACACGCCAAATATCTCGGACACCCCATAGTCGGCGATCCCGTATACGGGTACAAGAGCAACAAATTCGGGCTCAAAGGTCAACTTCTCCACGCCGAAGAACTCGTCCTGACTCATCCGCGGACGGGGAAAGAGATGACTTTCAGGGCGGAGATCCCCGACTATTTTAAGGCGGTGCTTTCCGTTCTCGACAAAAAGCAAAAGTAAGTCCGGCTTTGCGGCGAGAGCCGCAATATAAAAGCCGATACATAAAAATAATTATGGATAAAAACGACGCGGAAAAGAAGAAAGATAATAAATATTTATTAGAGAAGCAATTGGAAACGGTCAAAATCTTTTACGATAAAAAGTTGTTGACGAAAGAGCAATACGAGTTTGAAGTAAAGACGTTGACGGCGAAGATCAAAATCGACGGGGAATAATATTACTCGGCTATGAAAAGCGCGGCGCGCTTTCGCTATTTAGCGAAGCGTGCCGCGCCTTGTTTTTATTTTTCGGTCGGGAGTTCTTGTCAAAAAAACACGATTTACGTAAAATTTCAAAATTATACAAAAAAACTATGGCGCAAATCGCGACTATGTGTTATAATAACAAGATAGAGAACGCGGCAAAGAGCGGGGGTGGGCGTATGGCCGAATTCGGCACCAGACAACTTAACGGATTTATCGCGGAATATCCGACGTCCGAAAAATTGCGGAACGACAAGGATATAACCGTCGCGGTACTTCGGAAGATGCCGCTTTACGCGGAGTACGTCGGCGAAGAACTCAAAAAAGACGCCGACGTCGCGCTCGCCGCTGTTCGTTCGGACGGACGGGCTCTTCGGTTTTTCGACGCGAGTATACGTTCGGATAAGACCGTCGCGGTAGCCGCGGTGGAAAATTTTTACAAGAGTTACGCTTTCGTGTCAGGCAAGGCGAGAACGTCCGCCGAAGTGCTTATCGCCGTCGCGAAAAGCGGCGGAGACGCGATAGAACTTTTGCCCAAGGAAGCGCTCGACAGCGTAAAACTCTGCCTTATCGCGATAGAGAGAAACCCCAAAGCCGTAAAATATTTTTCGGAGCGGGTAAGGGGAACGGAACGCGTCGCCAAAGCCGCGCTTTCAAAGGACAGGACTACGGTATCTCTTCTCGGTCAGGACGCTTTTTCGAGCGACGAGGTATTTTCTCTCGCGGTCAGGATGAGTGCTGGCGACATCGCTCCGAGAGTGCTCGGCAACGATACGCCCGTCGGGATTTTCTACGCCATGGAAGCCCGCGGAATGACCTTTAATCTCGCTTCGCAAAACGTCAATCTGTTCACTCTCGACAGGGAAAAACTCAAAGTGGTGCTTAAATGCGCGCGCGGTGCGATACCGAGAAAAAACGAACTTTTCCGCAAGTATATAGAACTCGACGACAAAGAGATAATATCCATGATGATAGATTCGGGTGCGTGTTCCCCGTCTATGCTCGCCGACGGCGCGGCGTACGCGTCCAAAAACAGGAAGATAAGGGTACTTCCCGTACTTCTCAACGCTTCGCACAACAACAGGAAAAGGACTCCCGTCAACGCCGAAAGGATATCGCTTATAAAGAGCCTTAAACGCGGCTCGGCGCTCGGAGTGGAGAGATTTCTGGAACATAAGGAAGAGTATGCGGAAGACAAGGAAATAGTTTTTCTCGCGGTGATAGCCGACGGCAGGATACTTCCGCGGCTCAAAGACTCCAAGTATTACGGGTGCGAAGAACTCACCGACTTATGCCTTGAAAACTATGTCGTAAAAAACAGCGACGACCCGATACTTAAAAATTTATCGGACGTAAAACTTACAAAAAAACAGGCAAGACTTGCCTGCACTAAAGACGGGCGCAACTACTTTTGGTTGCCCGAAGAATACAAGACCGAAAGGGAAGTCGTCGCGGCGGCGGTAAGGACCGAAAAGGAAATATACGACACGCTGAGCGAAGAACTTAAATCAGACCCCGAAGTCTACGGAATGTACAGGCGATGATCTACGATAAAAACGTTTTAACCGAAATATCCGCCGAGACCGAAAAGAAAATATCTTCCGAGTTCCCGTATTTTTCTTACGCGATAGGCGTGCTCGAAAAGGAGTATACGGATACCGTCGGCGGCATATCCACGGACGGACGGAAAATATACGCCGATCCCGCATATATTCTCTCGCTCGCGGCAAAGAGCGGAGTTTCCGGAACGGAAACGGCGTATATGCATATCCTTTTACACAACGTGCTTTTGCACACTTTCCGCTCGGACGGAAGCGAAGAGTACGATCTCGCCGCCGATATATGCGTGTTTTACCTTACCGACAATATGAACCTGACCTTCGGCGAAAAGGGAGATATAGTAAAGCGGAAATCGGTGTATAGGTCGATAAACGGCAAATACGGGCTTATAAACCTGCAATCGGCGAAGAGTTTTGCGCAGGGGCTTTCCAAAGCGGAGTTTCTCGCGGAGAAAAAACTGTTTACCCTTTGCGACCACTCGCCGTGGAAGAAAAAGAGCGGCGAAAACGGCGGCGAAAGCGTCCCCGAAAGCGGCGACGACGGCGCGGAAGAAATGTGGATAAGCATAGCCGTTTCGGCTTCGCCCGCGATAGGAGAAGAAGACGCCGACCTTAAAAGGGCGGTCGGCGCGATCGCCGAGAGCAGGAGCGATTACAGGCGGTTTTTAAGGAAGTTCATAAAGATGCGCGAGCGGATAAAGTCCAGCGACGAAGAGTTCGACTACGTGTTTTACACCTACGGGCTTACGCTGTACAAAAATATGCCGCTCGTCGAAAATCTCGAATACCGTCAGGACGTCGAAGTTTCGGACGTCATAGTCGCGATAGACACGTCGGGCAGCACGCAGGGCGAGCCGGTCATGAGATTTTTGTCCGAGATATACGCTATGATAAAGCAGGCGGGCGAAACGTCGGAAAGACTGCGTATGCGCGTTATACAGTGCGACGACAAGATCCGCTCGGAAGAAGTGATAGACGGCGGCTTTTCGTTTGAAAAGTATATGTCGGGGTTCGGTTTGTCGGGCGGCGGCGGAACGGATTTCCGTCCCGTGTTCGACAGGGCGACCAGACTTATAAAAGAAGGCGTAAAGATAAGGGGGCTTATCTATTTCACCGACGGGCTCGGCATTTTCCCGAAAGAGAACCCCCCGTACAGGTCGTGTTTCG
Organism: uncultured Clostridia bacterium; assembly: GCA_946540675.1. GTDB lineage: Bacteria > Bacillota > Clostridia > Christensenellales > Borkfalkiaceae > UBA10281. The sequence continues at coordinate 15,899 of CAMNIW010000005.1, forward strand.
CGATATACGGCAACGCGGACAACGTAAACGTTCCTTATTTTTCTTATAAACTCAAAATTCCCAAGGAGACCATCTGATGAACATATTAGAAGCCAAAAGAGAGATAGCCAACACCGTAAGGATATACCTTGACAAGGACGAACACGGCGAATACGTCATACCGATAGAACGCCAGCGCCCCGTTTTGCTTATCGGCGCGCCGGGGATAGGCAAGACGGCGATAATGTCGAGCATAGCGAGCGAACTCGGCGTCGGGTATCTCGGATATACGATAACGCACCATACCCGTCAGTCGGCGATAGGACTTCCGTTTATAACGCAGAAGGAATACGGCGGCAAGACGTATTCGGTAACAGAGTACACTATGAGCGAGATAGTCGCGGAAGTGTACGAAGCGATAGAAAAGCAGGGGAAGAAGGAAGGCATACTGTTTATCGACGAGATAAACTGCGTTTCCGAAACTCTCGCCCCAGCAATGCTCGAACTTTTGCAGCACAAGAAATTCGGACCGCACAGGATCCCCGACGGCTGGATACTCACGGCGGCGGGCAATCCCGAAGAATACAACAAGTCGGTAAACGAACTCGATATGGTCACTCTCGACAGGGTCAAGAAGATAGAAGTCGAACCCGACTACGAAGCGTTCAAGACGTACGCCAAAAACAACGGCATACACGAGAGCGTGCTTTGCTTCATATCCCTTTTCACGCAGTATCTTTTCAAGGCGGAAAAGACCGAGAGCGGCTTTTCGTTCGTCACTCCGAGAGGCTGGGAAGATCTTTCTTCGGCGATATACGAATACGAGAAAATGGATATCCCCGTAACTCTCACCTTTATTTCCGAATACGTTCAGAACGCTTCCGCGGCGGCGGAGTTTTACAGGTATTACAAAGCGTTCTCGAAGTACGGCGACGCTTTTTCGGGCGACGCGATAGAAAACGGCGAAGTCGAAAAGATAGATTTGTCGACCGCGAAATTCGAAGAGAGATTTACCGTTTCCGAACTCATACGTTCCAAGGTCAACAAGACCGCGGAAAAGGCGATGGCAAAGATAAACGCTTCCGAATATATGCGGGAAAAGATAAAGCGTGCCGAAAAAGAAGGCGACAGGGTTTACGCCAAGGCGACCGACGAAAAACTCGGCGAGATAACTTCGGGCAAGTACGGGAGATTCGAAAAGTCGGCGTATAAGACGGTTATCTCTATATTCAGCGGCGACGACGTAAAGGGCGAAGCCGCGAAATACGAGACGGAAACCGACGAATACGCCAAGAAATGCGTGGGAAGGATAGAGAATCTTTTAAGATTCGGCGAGCGTTCGCTCGGAAAGGGACAGGAACTCACTTCCGCGGTCACCGGTATGCTCGAAAGCGGCAACTTCGTGTCGCTGATAACGCGTTACGATTGTCCCGACTTTTACAGGATAAACTCCGAACTTCTGATAGACGGCGCGGACGACAGGATAAAGGCTCTCGCCAAAAAGGCGCTCGGAGACAAGGACGGCAAATGAAAATACTCGCGTCAAAACTTAAACGGTACAGGGCGGCGGCTTTTCTCGCGCCGACTTTCAAACTGCTGGAAGCCGCGCTCGAACTCCTTATCCCGCTGTTTGTAAGCGACATAATCGACAGGGGCATAAACGGCGGAGTTAAAGAAGTCGTCTATATAGACGCGGCGATAATGGTCGCGCTCGGACTTTTGGGTCTCGGGTTTTCCGTTGTAGGACAGTACTTCTCGGCAAAGACCGCTACGGGCTTTTCGGCGGAAGTGAGAAAGAGCGTATACGACAAACTTCTCGCATACCCCCCCGAAACGACCGACAAGATGGGCGTTTCCGCGATGATAACGCGTATGACCAGCGACGTAAGCAGGATGCAGACGGGGATCAATCTCGCGTTAAGGCTTTTGCTCCGTTCGCCGTTCGTGGTGTTCGGCGCGCTCGTCGCGGCGATGATCATAGATCTTAAAGCGGCGCTCGTCTTTGCGGCGATCATACTCGTACTCGGCATAATAGTCGGACTCATAATGGGGGCGACTCTCCCCAAATACGTCGAAGCGCAAAGGCGGCTCGACGACGTTTCTCTTTCCGCTCGGGAAAATCTGACGGGGGTAAGGGTGATACGCGCGTTCGGTGCGGAAGACGACGAGATAAAGGAGTATCGGAAAAAGACCGCCGCGCTCGAAAAATTCCAGAACTTCACGGGCAGGATATCGGCTCTTTTGAATCCGCTCACGCTGACGGCGGTAAACTTCGCCGTAATACTGCTTTTATACGTCGGCGCGATAAGGGTGAACGCGGGCGCGCTTTCGCAAGGGCAGGTCGTGGCTCTTTACGACTATATGTCGCAGATACTTATAGAACTCGTCAAACTCGCAAATCTCGCCGTTACCGTTTCCAAAGCTCTCGCCTGCGGACGGAGAGTGGAAGAAGTACTCGAAAAGGATTCGTCGTACGTAAAAGCAGGCGGCGACGAAAAAAGCGACTCGTTTATAGAATTCCGTAACGTTTCGCTTCGTTACGGCGACGGCGGAAACAGCCTTTCGGACATAAATTTAAGCATAGAAAAAGGTCAGACGATAGGGGTGATCGGCGGCACGGGCAGCGGAAAAACGTCGCTCGTAAGCCTTATACCGAGATTTTACGACGCGAGCGAAGGGACGTTGTTTATCGACGGCAAGGACGTCAGGTCTTACGACGTGGCGGACGTTCGCGAAAAAGTCGGGATAGTCCTTCAAAGACCCGCGGTCTTTTCGGGCACGATAAGGAGCAACGTCCTTCTCGGAAAACCCGACGCCGACGAAGAAGAGATATGGCAGGCGATAGACGCGGCTCAGGCGCGCGACGTCGCGGAAGCCAAAGGCGGCTTGGACGGAGAGATAGCCCAGCGCGGCAAAAATCTTTCCGGCGGACAAAAACAAAGGCTTTGCATCGCTCGGGCTCTCGTCAAAAAACCGGAGATACTTATACTCGACGACTCTTCGTCGGCGCTCGACTACGCCACCGATTTAAGGCTTCGTCGGGCTATAAAGGCACTCGATTACTCTCCGACGGTGATAATAGTTTCGCAGCGCGCGTCTTCGGTCGCGGGCGCGGATAAAATAATCGTTCTGGACGAAGGAAGGGCGGTCGGGATCGGTACCGACGAACAACTTTCTTCTTCCTGCGAAGTTTACGCCGAGATAAAACGTTCTCAGCAAAAGGAGAGCGGACTATGAAAAGGCGTAACGGTAAAACGGGAGCAATAATGAGAGTCTGGCGATACGTCGACAACTACCGCGCCGCATTCGTGCTTTCGCTTGCGTGTTCGGCGGTGTTCGTGGGGGCTTCGCTCTACCTTCCGATACTTTTCGGCAGGGCTGCCGATATGATAACGGGCAAGGATTCGGTAGACTTTAGCGGACTCTTCGGCATATTCGTAAAAGCGGCGGTCTTCGCGGCGATAGCGGGGGTTTCGCAGTGGGCGGCGGAAAGCCTTTGCATAAGGATAGCCGACGGCGTGACGAGACGCATAAGAAACGACGCGTTTTCGCGCCTTTCGCGCGTGCCGCTCTCCGAGATAGACCGCAGACCCGTCGGGGATATACTCAGCGTGGAGATAGGCGACGCGGACAGACTTTCGGACGGGCTTTTGCTCGGCTTTTCGAGATTCTTTACGGGCATACTCACGATAGTCGGTACGCTCGTGTGTATGATAATCATTAACCCCGTGATAGCGGCGGCGGTGGCGGTGTTGACCCCCGTATCGCTCTTCACGGCGAAGTTCATCGCGGGGAGAACGTATAAGCATTTCGGCAGGCAAGCCGAGATAACGGGCGAGCAGTCGGCGATAATAGACGAAACTCTCGGCAATCTCGCTGCGGTAAAGGCGTATAACGCCGAAAGCAGGTTTTCTTCCGACTTCGGAGAAATAAACGAACGGCTTAAAGACAGTTCTTTCAAGGCGATATTCTTTTCTTCGCTGACCAACCCGACGACGCGCTTTATCAACGCCTGCGTGTATGCGGCGGTCGCGTTTTTCGGCGCGCTCCTTGCCGTAAACGGAGCCGCGGGCGCGCTCGCGGTGACGGCGGGATCGCTTCTCGCCCTTTTGAGTTACGCCAACAAGTACACCAAGCCTTTCAACGAGATATCCGAAGTGATGGCCGAACTGTCGGGGGCTAAGGCGTGCGCGGAAAGGCTGTTTAAGATAATAGACGCAAAGGAAGAGACCGACGCGGAAGGCGCGGAAGAATTCGTCCCGTCGAAAGGCGACGTAAGGATAGAAGGCGTAGGGTTTTCTTACGATAAGTCGCGGCCGCTGATAAAGGGATTCGATCTCGACGTAAAGAGCGGTCAGAAAATAGCGATAGTGGGTCCCACGGGTTGCGGAAAAACGACGTTTATCAACCTGTTGATGCGTTTTTACGACGTTGACGAAGGGAAAATAACGGTCGACGGCAAGGATATAAAAGGCGTTAAACGCAAGGCTTTAAGGGCGTGTTACGGAATGGTTTTGCAAGACGCCTGGATAAGGAAAGCCAGCGTAAAAGACAATATAAAGATAGGCAAAAAGGACGCTTCGGACAGCGAAGTGGAAGAAGCGGCAAGGCTCGCCAGAGCGGACGGATTCATAAAGCGTTTGCCTTTCGGCTACGACACCGTGATAAGCGAAGACGGGCTTTCGGAAGGACAAAAACAACTTTTATCTATAGCGCGCGTCATGCTTTGTCTTCCGCCGATGATAATTCTCGACGAAGCGACTTCTTCGATAGACACTCGCACCGAGATAAAGATACAGCAGGCGTTCGACGGGCTTACTGAAGGCAAGACTTCGTTTATAGTGGCGCACAGGCTGTCCACGATAGTTTCGGCGGACGTGATACTCGTTATGAACGCGGGCAACGTCATAGAACAGGGAACACACTCCGAACTTATGGAGAAAAAGGGTTTTTACTACGATCTGTACAACAGTCAGTTCAAAAACTGAAAGGAAAAAACGATGATAATTTTACTTAAAAAGGGATACAACAGGGAAGAACTCGACGAACTCGTCGGATTTATCAACGGTCAGGGACTTACCGCTGACATCTCGGCGGGAAGAAAAGCGACGATAGTCGGCGTTATAGGCGACACGTCGAAACTCGATATAGACCGCATAAAGGCGATGAAGATAGTCGAAACGGCTCAAAGGGTACAGGAGCCGTATAAACTCGCGAGCAGGAAATTTCACCCGAAAAACACGGTGGTAGACGTTTGCGGAAGGAAGTTCGGAGAGAAGTTCCAGATAATCGCGGGGCCGTGTTCGATAGAGAGCGGCAAGCAGATAACCGACATCGCCAAAGCGGTGAAAAAAGCGGGCGCCACCGCTCTTCGCGGCGGCGCGTTCAAGCCGAGAACTTCGCCTTACGCCTTTCAGGGCATGAGAGAAGACGGGCTCCCTTTCCTTGTCGAAGCCAAAAGGCAAACGGGACTTCCCATCGTCTCCGAGATAATGGACGCGAGAGATCTCGACAAATTCAAAGACGTGGACGTCTTGCAGATAGGGGCGAGAAATATGCAGAACTTCGAACTTCTTAAAGCCGTCGGCAAGACGGATAAGCCCGTCCTTATAAAGCGCGGATTCGCCAACACGATAGAAGAGTGGCTTTTAAGCGCCGAATACGTCCTTTCCGGCGGCAACAAAAACGTCATACTTTGCGAAAGGGGCATACGTACCTTTGAAACCGCGACCAAAAACACGCTCGACATATCCGCGGTGCCCGTAATAAAGGAGAAGAGCCATCTCCCCGTGATAGTCGATCCGAGCCACGCGACGGGCAGTTCTTCGCTCGTTCTTCCCATGGCTCTCGCCGCGGCGGCGGCAGGCGCGGACGGCGTTATGCTCGAAGTGCACGATTCCCCCGAAGACGCGTTGAGCGACGGACTTCAGGCTCAGAGTTTTTCGGAGTTCGGTAAGACCGTAAGGGAACTGCATAAAGTTCTCAAAGCGATCGGGAGAGAAACGGAGTAAATATGAAGAAGATGACCGTAAACGCGGCGAAGCCTTACGCCGTCTTCGTAAAAAGCGGATTTTCGGGGCTTAAAGCCGAAGCCGAAAAAACGGCTCCGCGAGCGCTGGCCGTATACGACGAGACGACTTACGCCCTTTTTTCCGAAGATATAAAAAGAGAACTCGGCGGATACGTCTTTGCCGAATACGTATTCCCTTCGGGGGAACGGGCAAAGGCTTTCGGCGAGATAGAAAAGGCGCTCGGTTTTTTTGCCGAAAAGGGATTGAACCGCGGCGACGCGGTGATGGCGATAGGCGGCGGAGCGACGGGGGACGCGGCAGGGTTCGCTTCTTCGGTATATATGCGCGGAACGCGGTTTATCGACTGTCCGACGACCGTCCTTTCCGCCGTCGATTCGTGCGTGGGCGGTAAGACCGCGGTCGACTTCGGCGGATATAAAAATCTCGTCGGTACGTTTTACGATCCCGACGCCGTGTTTATAAACACAGCGTGCTTTAAGAGCCTTCCCGAAAGAGAGATAAGAAGCGGCAGGGGCGAAATGCTGAAATACGCCTTTTTGAGCCGCGAAGCGTCAGCCGAAGACTTGTCGGGCGAAATATGCGAAGAGACGGTGCTTAAGTGCCTTGAAATAAAAAAGAGATTCGTCGAAGAAGACCCGTTCGACAGGGGGCAAAGGAAAAAACTCAATCTCGGGCACACGATCGGGCACGCGATAGAGAGCGCGTCGGGTTTTTCGCTCTCGCACGGGGAGTGCGTCGCCATGGGAATATCGGCGATAATCGACCTATCAGCCGACTTTTACGGTTTAAGCGAGTATAAAACGCGCGAGATGAAATCGCTCGTTAAAAAGTTCGGGTTCGGGGATAAGATACCCTTCGGGAAAGAAGAAACGGCAAAGGCGATACGCCTTGACAAGAAGAGTTCTTGTCGTAATATCGACGTCGCGCTCATACGGGACATAGGCGACGCGGAGATAGTCACGCTGCCTTTGGAAGAATTTATAGGGAGATTGAAATGGTAATAAAGGTCAAGCCGTCCGAAATATCGGGCAGGATAACCGCGCCGCCGTCAAAGTCGGAAGCGCACAGAAAAATAATTCTCGCCGCCCTGTCGAAGGGGGTTACCGGAATAGTCGGAGCGGGACTTTCCGCCGACGAAAGGGCGACCCTTTTATGCGTCGAAAAACTCGGCGCGACGGTATGCGAAAAGGACGGCAAACTGACGATAGAAGGAATAAAGAGAGTTCCCGATTACGTTCGTTTTTACGCGGGCGAGAGCGGTGCGACTCTCCGCTTTATTATGCCCGTAGCGGCGGCTCTCGGAGCGGACGCCGAATACACGGGCGCGGAAAGGCTGTTCGCCCGTCCGCAGGAACAACTCGTCGACGTCCTTTTGTCGCACGGAATGCTCAGAAGCGGACTCGAACTGTACGGAAAACTCAAAGGCGGAAAATTCGAAGTGGACGGAAGCGTCAGTTCGCAGTATATAAGCGGACTTTTGCTCGCCTGTCCGCTGCTTAAAGAAGATTCGGAGATAACCGTCGTCGGGAAGTCTGTCAGCGCCGATTACGTGGCGATGACCGTCGCGGCGATGAAGGAATTCGGAATGCCTTGCGAGAACGTCGGTCGGACTTATTATATAAAAGGCGGCTCGGAATATAAGACCGCCGGCAAATATTTTATCCGCGGAGACTGGTCGGGTGCGGCCGCGCCGCTCGTCATGGGCGCGCTTGGCGGCAAAGTCACCGTTTCGGGGATAGAGAAAGATTCTTTGCAGGGCGACAGGGCGATAACGGAAATTCTCGCCGCGGCGGGCGCGAAAGTCGTGAAAAACGAAAATTCGACTACCGTTTCGGGCGGCAGACTCAGGGCGTTTCAGGCGAACGTCGAAAACTGCATAGATCTCGCTCCGTCGCTCGCCGTGGTCGCGGCGTATGCTCAGGGCGTAAGCACTCTTTTCGGAACGGACAGGTTGAGATATAAAGAAAGCGACAGAGAAAAGGGTATATGCGAAATGCTCGCCGCCGCAGGTATCCGTTGCGAGACGGGGAGCGACAGTATAACGATAGTCGGCGGCAGACCGAAAGGCGCAAGATTTTCGGGAAACGGAGATCACCGTATGGTGATGGCGGAAACGGCTCTCGCGTTGTTTGCGGAAGGCGACAGCGAGATAACCTGCGCGGAAGCGGTGGAAAAATCCTATCCCGCGTTTTTCGACGACGTAAAGAAACTCGGGGGAAAGATAAGTGCCGATATATAATGGTAAAAAAATAACGGTGGAGATATCGGGGGAATCGCACGGCAAAGAAATTTCCGTTACGGCGGAAGGTTTTCCCGAAATGCGTATAGACTTCGACGGGCTTTCGGCGTTTATGGAAAGGAGAAAGCCGAAAGGGAGATATTCTACCGCGAGAAGGGAAGAAGACGTCCCCGTCTTTTCGGGACTTTCGGACGGCGTTATAGCAGGGAAGTTCTCCGCGAGCATAAAAAACGCCGACGTCAGGAAAGAAGATTACGCCGATCTTTACGGCAAACCCCGTCCGTCGCACGCGGACGTCGCGAGATATATAAAGTACGGAACGCTCGATTTTTCGGGCGGCGGCGAATTCTCCGGCAGGATGACCGCGCCGCTTTGCATAGTCGGCGCGATAGCGAAGCAGTACTTAAAAGAGAAATACGGAACGCAAATTTCCGCATACGTATCGGAAATAGGCCGTGCGCGCGGAAGATCGTATAAGGACGGATATATCGAAAAAAGGCTTGCCGACGTGTCGGGAAAAGAGTTTCCGTGCATAGACGGCGAAGAAGAGATGCTTTCCGAGATAGAAAAAGCGATAAACGGCGGCGACAGCGTGGGCGGCAGGATAGAGTGCATAGTTTACGCTCCGCCCGCGGGTCTCGGCGGAAGCGCGTTCGACGGGTTAGACGGCAAGATATCTTCTCTTTTATACGCCGTGCCGGCGGTAAAGGGGGTCGAGTTCGGCGAAGGTTTCGGGTTTTGTTCGCTTTTAGGTTCAAAAGCAAACGATCAGATGCGGTACGACGGCGGAATAAAATTCGATAGCGACCGTTCGGGGGGAATACTCGGCGGAATATCGACGGGTAGCGAGATAACTTTGTCCGTCGCCGTAAAACCTGTTCCGTCGATAAAAAAAGAACAAACGACGGTCGATCTTATAAACAAGACCACCGCAAAGATAAAGATAACGGGAAGGCACGACGCGTGTATCGCGCCGAGAGCGGTGCCCGCGATAGAGAGCGCGGTCGCCCTTGCCCTTCTCGACGAAGTTTTAAGCGAAAAATGAAAGAGATAGACGAAAAAAGAAAAGAAATAGACCTTATCGACGACGGGATAGCGGACCTTTACGAAAAAAGGCTTTTCGCCGTGCGCGAGATAGGCAAGATAAAAAAGGCGAACGGCATATCCGTTTGCGATCCTTTACGCGAAGAAGAGATCGCGTTAAGGCTCGTCAAGGGAAAGTCGGAAGAAGACGCGCGGCAAATAAGACGGCTGTACGACGCGATATTTTCGTCGTGCAGGGAGATGCAGCGCGGCGGATATTATCTTTTGGGAAAGACTCTTTCGCACAGTTATTCCGAGAGCATACACGCGCTTTTGGGACTTGACTATTCTCTTTTCGAACTCCCCGAAGATAAAGTCGCGGAGTTTATAAAAAACGGCGACTACTTTGGGCTAAACGTCACCATACCGTATAAAAAGATCGCTTTTTCCGCGGTAGACGAAAGATCGGAAGCCGCGCTGATAACGGGCGCGGTGAATACCGTCGTAAAAAAAGACGGGAAGATACGCGGTTACAATACCGACGTTTTCGGGCTCGATTACGCGCTTAAAGACGTCGGGATCGATCTCTTCGGCAAAAGGGTGCTTATTCTCGGCAGCGGCGGAGCGGCGGCAGCGGCGAAAGCGGTCGCCGAACGGTGCGGAGCGAAAGAAACGGGAGTCGTTTCGAGAACGGGCTCGTTGAATTACGGGAACTGCGCCGATTTCGGAGCGGAGATAATAATAAACGCCACTCCCGTCGGCACCACTCCCTTTGAAGACGACTGCCTTATAGACCCGAAAGATTTTCCGGGTCTTGTCGGGGTGTTCGATATGAACTACAATCCGCTGAAAACCGAACTCGTTCTCCGTGCAAAAGAAATGGGGATAAAGGCGTCGGGCGGGCTTAAAATGCTCGTCGCGCAGGCAGTCAAAGCATATTCTTTATGGACGGGCGCGGCGGCGACGGAAGACGATATAGAGAACGTTTACAGACGGATAAAAAGGCAAAAGACGAACGTCGTTATCGTCGGTATGCCCGGAGCGGGAAAGACCGAAACGGGAAGACTTCTCGCAAAGCGTTCGGGAAGAGAGTTTTTCGACTCCGACGAAGAATACGCGAAAGTGTACGGCAAGACTCCCGAAGACGCGATCCGGACGGACGGCGAAGATCTTTTCAGGAAAAGGGAAGAAGAAATCGTCGCAAAACTTTTACTCAACCGCGGTGCGGTGATATCTCTCGGCGGCGGTGCGGTTTTAAGCGGAAAAACGGCGCGACGGATAAAGCGAAACGGCTTTGTTATCCTTATAAACAGACCGCTCGGAAAGTTGCCCGAAAGCGGCAGACCTTTGTCCGAAAACGGGCGTATAAGTCGATTATTCGAACAAAGACGAGAAATTTACGCCGCGGTTAAAGACGCGGAGATACAAAACGACGGCACCGTGGAAGAAGCCGTCGAAAAGGCGGGTAAGATATGCGGATATTGGTTATAAACGGGGCGAATCTCGATATGCTCGGCATAAGGGAACCCGAGATATACGGCAAAAGGACGTACAGGGAACTCGTCCGTTATATAAAAGCCGAGATGAAAAGGCTGGGCGTAAAGGGCAGGATAGTCCGAAGCAATTACGAAGGCAGGATCATAGAGTATATTCACTCGGCTTACAAAAAGTACGACGGGATAGTGATAAACGCGGGCGGTTATACGCATACGAGCGTTTCGATCGCCGACGCGATAAAAGCGGTTTCCGTTCCTACGGCGGAAGCACACT